>USPX01000077.1 GCA_900556665.1 uncultured Eubacteriales bacterium | reverse complement strand
GGCTAAAAATGATACATATCATACAGATTTTGTTTTCCGTCCTAAAGAAGCGGCTGTAGAAGTAAATCGCGAGTGTGCTGGTTCTAGAAGAGCATTTGCACATCATAGAAAAGCATCAGTTGCTAATAAAGAAGGTTATTTAAAAGCTAGAATTATCATGGATAAACATAGTATTGAAATCTTCTTAGAAGATGGAAGAGAAGTCATGACAACTACAATCTATACGGATGTAGAAGCAGATCAAATTACATTCCAAGCACTTGGAAATGTAAAAATGAATGTTACAAAATATACACTTAGTATGTAAAAGGATATGAAAAAATTTGATGTTGTAGCCTTAGGTGAATTATTAATAGATTTTACAAGTAGTGGTGTAAGTGGACAAGGTAATCCTATGTTTGAAGCTAATCCAGGGGGAGCACCTTGTAATGTTTTAGCACTACTTAATAAGCTTGGAAAGAAAACAGCTTTCATTGGAAAAGTTGGAGATGACATGTTTGGGCATATGCTAAAAGGCAAGGTTCAAGAAGTTGGCATTGATGTATCAGGGCTTAGCCTTTCTAAGGATATTCCTACAACTCTTGCATTTGTACAAACCTTTGAAGATGGAGATAGAGACTTCTCATTTTATAGAAAGCCTGGTGCTGATATGATGCTTGAAACATCTGATTTAAATAGAGAAGTTCTTAAAAATGCTAGGGTGTTCCACTTTGGCACTTTATCAATGACTCATGAAGGTGTTCGTGAGGCTACAAAAGAAGCAATCAAAATTGCAAAAGAAGTAGGCGCAATCATTTCATTTGATCCTAATTTAAGAGTTCCTTTATGGAATAGCTTAGATGAGGCTAGAGAACAAATCGCATATGGACTTAGTGTATGTGATGTTTTAAAGATTGCTGATAATGAGATTGAATTTATGACAGGAACTACAGATTTTGATGAGGGTGTTAAAATTTTAAAAGAAAAGTATCCTCAAATAAAGGTGCTCAATGTAACAGCTGGTGCAGAAGGAAGTTACTGCTACTATGAAGATAAAAAGGTATTTGTACCTTCATTTAGATTAGGTGGTACGATTGAAACAACAGGTGCTGGAGATACTTTCTGTGGCAGTGTATTAAATTATGTTCTAGAAAATGGTTTAGAAGGCTACAGCGAAGAAAATATGAAAGAAATGCTTACTTTTGCTAATGCAGCAGCTTACCTTGTGACTACTAAAAAAGGTGCAATCTGTTCTATGCCAGAGTTAGAAGAAATAGAAAAGGTAAAAAACACAAGATAATAAAAGAAGAGGCTATGGCTCAATTAATCAATTAGATTAGTTAGGGCACATCCTCTTCTTTTATTATGTATGGAATTATATACAAATATATTTACACTAATTATTAACAATTATAACCCCCTAGGAGGCTTGCGGGAAAAATGTGATTCTCTTATGATATAAACAGATAAATTTGAAGATTTATAAAATTACAAGTTTATCCAGTTCTGTTATAAAAATAGAATTGAGATTATTATTGGGAGGACGGTTTAATAATGAAAAAAAGTTGGATTGTAGCAATTTTATTAGTCACATTATCAGTAGCATTTACAGGATGTGGTCGAACTAATGAAAATCAAAATAAATTACAAGAAGCGAAAGATTTAAATGAAGTTGTAGCTTATGTGGGAACCAGTATTTTTGATAGCAGCTTAGATCCTATTAAGGGCGCTATGAGCTATGGCTATCCATTTATCAATAATGCTTTATTAAAGGTGAATCCTGATTCAGAGTATGTGGGAGATTTGGCAACGGACTGGGTTATTAGTGAAGATGCACTTACTTATACTTTTAATTTAAAAGAAGGTGTTAAGTTTAGTGATGGTAGTGATTTTACAGCGGAGGACGTTGTATTTACATACAACATGGTCCATGAAAATCAGGCGAATAATGAGAAAGTAGATTTGACATATTTAGAATCTATAACGGCTGTAGATGATTATACAGTAGAAATGAAATTGTCTCAGCCTTACTCACCATTTTTTGATACAGTAGCCATGCTTCAGATTGTACCGAGTGATGCTTATGAGAGTACATTGTTTGATACCATGCCTATTGGTACAGGCGCTTATAAAATGGTGCAATATGATACGAATCAGCAGATGATTTTAGAAGTAAATGAAAATTATTTTGGAGAAAAGCCAGAAATTGAAAAGCTAACATTCGTTTATATGGATAGTGCAGCAGCATTTGCAGCAGCTCAGTCTGGTAAGTTAGATATCGTTATGGTAGGTGCAGGTTATGCAAAAGAAAAGATTCCAGGAATGAAGTTAGAAGCATTTGAAACTATGGATGTAAGAAATATTAGCTTACCTTTAGAGCCTAAGCATACAGTAAGTGATGCAAATGGCGAGAAAATAGTTGTTGGAAATGACGTCACCTGTGATCAGGCAGTTAGAGAGGCTATTTCGATTGGTATAAATAGAGAAAATATTATTCAAAACGCCTTTAATGGTGTAGGTGTTCCAGCTGTTCACTTTACCAATAATCTAGTATGGGCCAGTGAGGAAACTTACGCAGATGGACGTATAGAAGAAGCTCAAAAAATACTTGAAACAGCTGGGTGGATTGATGAAGATGGTGATGGCATCCGTGAGAAAGATGGTCAAGAATGTACCTTTGATGTGTATGCTCCTGGCGGCGATGAAGACCGATATCGTTTGGCAGTAGCCATGGCTGAAGATACTTTACCATTAGGCATAAAGGTAGAAGTTAAGACAACGACTTGGGATGAAGTCACATCACTAGAGTTAACATCAGGCATCGTATGGGGCTGGGGACAATATAGCCCAAATGTATTAAATTCACTGTTTAATTCAAAGCTCTTTTTATCAGGTGGATATGATAATCCAGTCGGCTTTAATAACAAAGAAGTAGATGCAAAGATTCAAGAAGCCATATCAGCCAATAATCAAGAAGATGCCATTGCAGCTTGGAAAGAAGTGCAAAGCTTAGCTGATGCGCAATATCCTTATTTGTATTTAGTAAACATTGAGCATTGTTATTTTGTAAATGATAAGCTGGATTTATCTGTAGCAACGCAAATACCACATCCACATGGACATGGTAGTCCAATTGTATGTAATATAGGAGATTGGACATGGAAAGAGTGAAAGGAATGAAGATGGGAGGAAAAAGATGCAAAGCAGAAAAAATATGCTATTTGAAATCCTACGAATGATTTTTCTACTTATTGCAGTAAGTGTGCTGGCATTTATACTTATTACAAAAGCACCCATTGATCCTTTAGTATCTTATATTGGAACGGAATCTACATTATCAGAGGAGGCTAAAGCGGAAATAGTAGAGCATTGGGGCTTAAATGATCCCCTTCCTCAACGATTTTTAACATGGGCAGGAAATGTTTTACAGGGGGATATGGGGACTTCTATCACATATAAGAAGCCTGTAATCAATATTATTCAAGAAAGATTTGCTTATTCTTTTGTATTGATGCTGCTAGCATGGGCATTATCAGGTATTTTAGGTTTTATTTTAGGTATTATTTGTGGGATGAAACCAGGAGGACTATTTGACCGCATTGTTAAACTGTTTTGTTTAACGATGAAATCAGCCCCAACTTTTTGGCTAGGATTATTAATTCTTATGGTCTTTTCAGTAATGTTAGGATGGTTTCCACTAGGAATGGCAGCCCCTATAGGGAAGGTAGCAAGTGAGGTTACTTTATCAGAGCGAATCTATCATTTGATTTTACCTGTTATGACATTGACCATTGTAAGCATAAGTGAAGTGGTACTTTATACGAGACAAAAGTTAATAGAGATTATGCAGAGTGACTTTATTCTTTATGCGAGAGCAAGAGGAGAAAGTAATGGGCAGATTATAAGACGTCATATTTTACGTAATATTGCCCTTCCAGCTATTACAGTGCAGTTTGCCTCTTTTAGTGAATTATTTGGTGGGATGGCACTGGCAGAAAACGTTTTTTCTTATCCGGGTATAGGAACAGCTACAACGGCAGCAGCAATGAAAGCTGATGTACCACTACTCTTAGGCATTGCCTTATGTAGTGCACTCTTTGTCTTTGCAGGGAATTTAATAGCCAATATTTTATATGGCATTTTTGACCCAAGGATTAGAGAGGAGGAGAGTAATGCTTAATGAGAAAAGAAATTGGGAGTGGAATAGACGTACGAAGACGGTTATTTTATTAGCTATAGCAATTATTTACTTAGTGGGCATTTTTATATGGGGGATTTTCCTAAGCCCTGAGTCTTATGGTGTAGATTATAGCCATAAATTTTTACCACCTTGTAGGGGGTATTGGTTTGGCACAGACTTTATGGGAAGAAATATGTTTTATAGATGTATTAAGGGTTTATCCAATAGTTTAGTGGTAGGCACATTGGCAGCTAGCTTTAGTGCCATTGTTGCCTTAATAGTAGGGATTGCAGCAGCTGTATTTGGCGGATGGGTTGACCGAGTAGTAAACTTCTGTGTGGATCTTTGTATGGGCTTACCACATTTAGTTTTACTGATTTTGATTTCTTTTATGTTAGGGAAGGGAACAAGAGGTGTAACCATAGCAGTAGCACTGACACATTGGCCAGGACTTACGAGGCTTGTTCGGGCAGAAGTATTGCAGGTAAGGTCTTCCCAATATGTTCAAGCAGCTTATAAAATGGGAAAAAGTAAAGTGCAGGTGGCAGTGACACATATTATACCGCATATTTTACCAACCTTTTTGATTGGTTTAGTGTTACTATTCCCACATGCCATTATGCATGAAGCTTCTATTACCTTTTTAGGTTTTGGGCTACCTAAGGAAATGCCAGCAATAGGGGTTATTCTTTCAGAGGCTATGAATCATTTAGCTATGGGAAAATGGTGGCTTGCGGTATTCCCAGGCGTTATGCTCCTTGTGGCTGTGATCTTATTTGATAGAATTGGTGAGAATTTGAAAAAACTATGGAATCCAACAAGTGGAAATGAATAGAGGTGATAAGATGAAGCATAAAAATTGTATTTTATCAGTAGAAGACTTGGTCATTAAATTCAATATGTATAAAGGCTTTAAGAAACAAGATTTAGAAGTCATTCATCAGTTATCACTAGATGTATGTGAAGGTGAAATTGTAGCAGTAGTAGGTTCAAGTGGTTCGGGTAAAAGCTTACTCGCTCATGCTATATTAAATTTACTACCTCAAAATGCAAAGGTTCAAGGCAATATTACTTATGAAGGTGAAGTCTTAGATGAAGCGATGTGTAAAAAGATTTTAGGAAGAGAAATCGCCTTTATACCACAATCAGTTAATTATTTAGACCCTTTAATGAAAGTGGGAAAACAAGTTACAGGGGTTTTTTCTAAAAAAGAAAGAATGCAGGAGCTATTTAAACGTTATAAATTACATCAAGATACAGAAGAAAAATATCCTTTTCAATTATCAGGTGGTATGGCACGCCGTGTACTCATCGCCTCTGCTGTTATGGAGAAGCCAAAACTGATTATTGCAGATGAACCAACGCCTGGATTAAATCTTGAGATGGCTATGGAGACACTTAGACATTTTAGGCAGTTAGCAGATGAAGGCGCAGCGGTATTAATGATTACCCATGATATTGATCTTGCCCTTCATGTAGCCGATCGCATTGCAGTTTTTTATGCAGGAACTATCGTGGAGAATGCGCCAGTAGCAGACTTTTTGGCTGGAAAAGAAGCATTACGTCATCCATATAGTAAAGCTTTTATAGAAGCATTACCACAAAATGAATTTAAGCCTCTACCAGGAACGCAGCCTTATGCAGGTAATTTACCTTCAGGTTGTTTATTTGCAGAGCGTTGCCCAAATAGAGATGAACACTGTAGTATGAAATCTTTAGAGGTACGTACCGTTAGAGATGGAAAGGTAAGGTGTATACATGCAACTTAAGGCAGAGAATATAAGTTTTCGATATAATGAAAAGACACCTTGGATTTTAAAAGATGTGAATTTAACGGTGGAAAGAGGAGAGCGTGTAGCCATTGTAGGCCCATCGGGCTATGGCAAAAGTACACTGGCACGTATTTTAGCAGGATATAAATCGCCAAGTACAGGGCAGGTTTTATTAAATGAAGCGCCACTTCCACAAAAGGGGTATTGCCCAGTTCAAATGATTGCACAACACCCAGAACAAGCGGTAAATCCTAGGTGGAAAATGGAGAAGACATTAAATGAAGCATGGCATCCAGGTCCAGAATTATTGCTACAAATGGGTATTGAAGCAGCATGGATGAAAAGATGGCCGGCAGAATTATCAGGTGGGGAATTGCAAAGGTTCTGCATCGCACGTGTATTAGGACCAGAAACCCAGTATCTTATTTGTGATGAAATAACAACGATGCTAGACGTGATTACGCAAGCGCAAATATGGCAGCTCTTACTTAAGATTTCTGAAGAAAGACAATTAGGACTTATTGTGATTACACATAATATGGCACTGGCAAATAAAGTTTGTAATCGTATTATTAGGCTACCGGAGATTAATCACATTGATGGCATATAATGTATGAGCATGTAATATTATTCTTAGATAAAAGTAATAAGTATGGTATGATGGTACATAGGATAATGGAAGATAAGATATAAATGGGATAGGAGAAGATATGTCAAATAAAACAGGGGCGCATCAACATGTACTGGAAGATGGGACGGTCATTGAACATATCCACACACATGCACATACACATCAAAATACAAAGGCTGTACTGAATCGATTATCAAAGGTAATAGGACATCTAGAATCTATTAAGCGTATGGTGGAAAATGGAAGAGACTGTTCGGAAGTACTTATACAGTTGGCAGCTGTGAAATCAGCTATTAATAGTACAGGCAAAGTAATTCTTAAAGATCATATCGAACATTGCATTGTAGATGCATTGGAGCAGCAGGATATGGCGGCAATTAAAGAACTTAACGATGCCATTGATAAGTTTATAAAATAAAGAGGAGGAGGTATCCAATAGGATTGCTGGTGGAGAACTGGGGTATAGTCTACTCCTTCCGTAATTTATGATAGGCTAAGTTCGATAATTAAAGCAACGTTCGGAACTCGTTCACTACGTTCACTTCAAACAGCCGAACTAAAAGCGCTTTAATTATCTCACTAAGCCTATCAAGAAATTACTCCACAGGTAGCCTATACCCCAGTCCTCCACCAGCTTACTATTTGAATACCCTGAAGAGAAGAAGAAAAGTGAATTTATTTATGGTGACAGGCTAAGGATTACAATCAAAGTAAAGTTCGGAGCTCGTTCACTACGTTTACTTCAAACAGCCGAACTAAAAGCACTTTAATTATCTCACCAAGCCTATCAAGAAATTACTCCACAGGCATTGTATAACCCACCCTCTCACAGCTTACTATTTGGATACCCTGTAGGGAAGAAAGTGAATTTATTTATGGTGATAGGCTAAGGGACTACAATTAAAGCCGTGTTCGGAGCTCTTTCACTGATTCGCTTTAGAGAGTTGAATTAAAACTGTTAATGGATTGTAAGATTCGTTAACGGTTTTTTATTGTAAAGAAAAAATAGAAAATATAAACTTTTTTTGATATGATTATAGGGTTTGATATAATTAGGGCATGAAATTTTAGGGAGTTTATAAATTACAATTGTATGGGAGTAGATGAGTATGAGATATACATGGATAGAGGAATATCTTCTTAGCAAAAAAGGGGCACACAAGGATTTTAAGGAAGAATGGAACTGGGACAGGTATTTGATAGAAGATAAAATGTTTGTTGCGATTTGTTATGATAATAATCACAAAGATGTTTATATTACCTTAAAGTTAGAGCCATTAGAAGGGGATTTCTTACGTAGACAATATGAGGATATTATTCCTGGCTATTATATGAATAAGACCCATTGGAATTCTATTAAAACAGATGGGAATGTACCAGATGAATTATTAAAGGAGTTACTAGATAAATCTTATGAATTGGTGTTAGGTGGATTTAGTAAAAAGAAGCAAAAGGAAATACAGGGGATACTTCAAGAATAATGATGCCCTACTGTGCTAATTATCGGTATTAATGAGGTTGCTACACTTGATAAAAAGCAGAGTTCATTCTTCTCACACTATGATCCTAATATGGTAGAATGGTTTGGAAAGATGGTAGAAGAGAGAAAGAAACAGCATGATTGTAAAAAAGAAAAGAAGAGTTGGTAAAAAGAGTGTAAAGTTTCAGGTTAAAATTATCAAAAATAATATGGATAATAAAGTAAGAAACACAGCTAAAAGCCTTAATATTAAAATTAGGGCTTTTTTTAATGAACTGCTTATTTTAAAAT
>USPX01000076.1 GCA_900556665.1 uncultured Eubacteriales bacterium | reverse complement strand
GAAAAGTATTATGGAACAATTCCTTCGTTGTGGTTTAGCATTTACCTTCTCAGGTGTAGTAGGAGCTTCTCTTGCCACAGATAGTTTATTCGGTGTAGGGGATAGAGTAACTTCTAAAGTAAATATGGGCGCCCTTAAAAAGGGTTATGTAAATATTGCAGTACATGGTCACTTACCTCTTTTAGTAAGTGAAATCGTAAAAGTAGGGCAAGATGAAAAATTCATTGAGCTTGCGAAATCAAAAGGTGCAAAAGGTATTCGTTTCTACGGTATTTGCTGCTCTGGACTTGCAGCTATGTATCGTTATGGCGGAGTTATTCCACTTTCAAATGCCGTCACAGCAGAATTAGTACTTGGTACAGGCGCATTAGATTTATGGGTAGCTGACGTGCAAGACGTATTCCCATCTATTATGGAAGTTGCAAAATGCTTCAAAACAACAGTTGTGACAACTAGCGATTCTGCAAGACTTCCAGGGGCAGAACGTTATGAATATGATCACAGACATGCCAATATTGGGGAAACAAGAGCACTTGCAGAAAAAATCGTAATGCGTGCCATCGAAAGCTTTGAAGCACGTAAAGGTATCCCAGTTTATATTCCACCTTATGAAGTGGAGGCTGAAATTGGTTTCTCAGTAGAATACATTCACAAACGTTTTGGTAGCATGCAGCCACTTGCAGATGCCATTAAGAGCGGAAAAATCCTTGGCATCGTCAATATGGTTGGATGTAGCAATCCAAAAGTACTTTACGAAAAAGCTACAGTGGATGTAGCAGATGTCTTACTTAAAAATAATGTTTTAATTCTTTCAAATGGTTGTGCTTCATTCCCACTTATGAAACTTGGCTATTGTAATGTGGATGGTCTTAAAAAGGCAGGGGATAGCTTAAGAGAATTCTTGCAGCCAGATTTACCACCAGTATGGCATGTAGGGGAATGTATCGATAATACCCGTTCTTCAGGTATTTTTGCTGGTGTAGCTGGGGCACTTAATCACAAAATATATGAGATGCCATTTGCTTTTGCTTCACCTGAATGGGGAAATGAAAAAGGCATTGATGCAGCATTAGGTTTCAGATTATTAGGCGTTAACTCATATCACTGCGTAGAAGCACAAATTCATGGTTCTAAAAATGTTATTGAGTTCTTAAAAGAGGGTACAAGAGAAATGCTTGGCTCAGTGATGCATGTAGATACTGATCCAGTGGCATTAGGCGAAAAAATCGTAGCAGATATGAAAGCAAAACGTAAAGCTTTAGGTTGGGATTAATCAAATCTCAAATTTAAAATCATAAAATGTGTGAAGTAAGGGGGGAATCGTATGAAGCGTAGGGTTTTAATAGGATTATTGGCAGGTGTGATGGGGATGTGTCTAACAGCTTGTGGAGGTGACAAAGACCAAATGGCAGCTACTGCTTACAATGAAAATACAGTGAAGATAGCGTATTTACCAATTACACATGCGCTGCCAGCCTTTGAAGAAGCAGAAGAATTAAAAGAAAGCACAGGATTGAACGTAGAACTTGTGAAATACGGTTCTTGGCCTGAACTTCTAGATGCTTTAAATACAGGAAGAGTAGATGGGGCCTCTGTACTCATTGAACTTGCTATGAAATCTAAGGCCCAGGGTATAGGCATTAGCCGTTGCCTTAGGACATAGAGATGGTAATGTGATTGTGGTGAATAAAGAGATTCAGTCTATGGCAGATTTAAAAGGCAAAACATTTGCCATTCCACACCGTCAATCTTCTCATAATATATTATTAAATGAGGCATTAGCACTTAATCATATGAGTTTAGAAGACATTAAGATTACAGAGCTTTCACCAGCAGAAATGCCATCAGCCTTAGTGAGTAAACAAATAGATGGTTACTGCGTGGCAGAACCTTTTGGGGCTAGAGCGGTGGCTTTAGATGTAGGAAAAGTATTATATACTTCAGAAGAACTTTGGAAAGATTCCCTTTGCTGTGGACTTGTTTTAACAGATGCTTTCATAGATGAAAAGCCAGAGCTTGCCAAAGAATTTGTAGCAGCTTATAAAACAGCAGGTGAAAACTTAGAATTAAGCCGTGCAAAAGAAATTGGAAAGACTTATTTAAAACAAGAAGAGAACATATTAGATGTTTCATTGGAGTGGATTTCCTTTGATAACCTAGAGATTACTAAAGAAGCCTATGAAGACTTAGTTCAAAAAGTTAAGGCATATGGCTTGTTAGATAATCCACCAACCTATGAAGAATTTGTAAAAAATGAGTTTTAGGGGGAGTCAAAATGAAGAAATTAATATCCATTAAAAATATAGTTGTAGCATTTGCAGCTTTAATTATACTTTGGCAAATTGTTTTTACAGTAAGTGGTTTTAATCCAGCTTTATTTCCATCACCACTTTTAGCAGGCAAGGCACTTGGAAAAATGGTTTTAGATGGTTCTATATTTGTAAATATTGGTGCAAGTATGTATCGCTTTGCACTTGGTTATATTAGTGCCATTGTAGTAGCTGTTTTATTAGGGCTTTTGCTTGGGTGGTTTAAGGGTGTATTTCAATATATTAATCCAATCGTACAACTTTTAAGACCTATTTCACCAATGGCTTGGATGCCTTTCATCGTACTTTGGTTTGGGATTGGGAATATACCAGCTATTGTAATTATCTTTATTGCAGCCTTCTTCCCAGTATTATTATCAACAGTTTCAGCAGTAGGGGGCATTGATCCTATTTATTTAAAGGTGTCTAAGAACTTTGGGATTAAGCAACCTGAGATACTTTGGAAAGTTATTTTACCGGCTGCTTTCCCTCAGATTGCAAATGGGATTCACTTAGCCCTTGGAACAGCTTGGGTATTTTTGGTAGCAGGGGAAATGGTAGGGGCGCAATCAGGACTTGGGTATTTAATCATTGATTCTAGAAATAATTTAAGAGCAGATGTGCTCATGGCGACAATTATTGTCATCGGTCTTATTGGATTATTATTAGATACATTACTTAAGAAGCTTGAAAAACGTGTCTTAGGACTTTGGGGAGGTGCACGCTAATGTATATAGAGGTAAAAGAAGCCACTAAAAAGTTTATTCAAAATGAGAAAGAGTTCACAGCTTTTGAAAATGTGTCACTAGGCATTGAAAAAGGTGAATTTATATGCCTACTGGGGCCATCAGGATGTGGGAAAAGTACTTTATTAAATGCCATTGCCGGCTTTGACCCTGTGACAGAAGGCAGCATTACTATAGACGGTAAAGAAGTTGTAGAACCTTCTACTAAGAATGTGACCATCTTTCAAAACTATGGCTTACTCCCATGGCGTACAGTTCTAAAGAATGTGGAGTTAGGGCTTGAACCTAAGAAATTGCCTAAGTCAGAAAGAGAAGCCATTGCTTCTAAATACATTGATATGGTGGGCCTTTCTAATTTCAAAAATGCCCATCCAAAAGAGCTTTCAGGTGGGATGCAACAACGGGTTTCTATAGCAAGGGCTTTAGCAGTCGATCCAGATATTATTTTCATGGATGAACCATTTGGGGCATTAGATGCCATTACACGTATGAAATTACAAGATGATATCTTAAATATTTGCAAAGACTATCAAAAAACAATTATATTTGTAACCCATGATATAGAAGAAGCCGTATTCCTAGCAGATCGCATTGTGATTTTAACCCCTAACCCAGGCAAGTTAAAGTGCGTACTCAATGTGCCACTTTCAAGAAAAAATCGGGATAGAACAAGTGCAGACTTCATTTTAGTCAGAGATAAGATATTTGAGATATTTAATATGAAACATGAAGAGAACATAGAGTACTTTATTTAGTCAGATTGGGTGTATTAGATTTCATTTCAGTAGCATAGAAAATAAAAAAGCAATCCTTATTCTAATGGAGAAGGATTGCTTTTTTCTGTTATAAGTGCTTCAATGCGAATGCCACCAAAACCTACTTCAATTGTAGTTTTAATTGTTGCTTGTGCATATTTAGCTATACAATCTAGCATAAGCATAATAAGAAGTGGTGAGCTTAAAGTACATAATAACAGGATTGATTTTATGATTCTAAATAATAACATATGTATTCCTACCAATATAAAAAATAATAAAAATAGTATAGCACATTTGTAGAATAAAGAGTAGAACAGCAAAAAAATAGTCCTTTTTGACCCTATGGACTGAAGGGATTAGATAAATAAAAATGACCTTTAACAGATTCACCAGATTGTCCGACTACCGATTCATAATCTAATTCAATCATATATCCAAAGCCTTTGTACATATCGCAATCAGTTACATTAATAGGCTTTGCAAATATAGGTGGTTTTCCTTGTTCACTAAAGCTGAAATCTATGCATACCATGCTAATCCAGAAACAAAATAAGATGAATATAAAACATAAAGCAGTTGTTATAAATTTTTTCATAAGAGCACTCCTTGTTATTACAAACATCATTTGTGTAAACTTAATATAAGTTATTATAGCAAAATTATGGTTCAAATAATAAACAAAGATAAGCTCATAAAACAAACAAAATAAACAAGTAAGTTTATGATATAATAAGTCATGGAATAAATAGAAAATAATGAATATTATATGGAGAGAAATATGAATTTACGAGTGGAAGAGTATGATAAAGGGATATTTGATGATTTAAAGATTGATTGCATGCAGTGTGCGGGCTTATGTTGTGTAGCTTTATATTTTGCTGCAAGTGATGGATTTCCTATGGATAAGAAGAGTGGTATGCCTTGTAAGTTTTTAGATGAGGGCTTTATGTGCAGTCAACATAGTGCTTTAAGGAGTAAGGGGTATAAAGGCTGCACAACTTATGAATGTCTTGGGGCAGGACAAAAGGTAACACAGGTGATTTATAAGGATAAGAACTGGAAGAATACGCCTCAAATGAAGAAGGAAATGATAGAGGTATTTATTAGAGTTAAGGAACTTCAAGAAATGAAGTGGTATTTAACAGATGCGGTAACATTTGTAGCAGCAGCACCTATTAAGGAAGATTTGGTAGCAATGATTGAAGAAACAGAGGTCCTAACTGAATTAACACCAAAGGAGATTTTAAAGATTGATATAGAAAAGCATAGAGATAAGGTGAATCGTTTATTAAAGGAACTCTGTTACTTAGTTGAACTCAGTGTAGCAAGTTTCAAAGAAGCTAAAAGTAGGGATAAGAAGAAGTTTGTACCTAGCCATTTCTTTATGGGCAAAAATTTAACCACCACAAATTTAATTGGTGCAGATTTAGCAGGAGCGATTTTAATTGGGGCTAATCTTAAAAATGTAGATTTAACAGGTGCCAATTTAATTGGAGCGGATTTAAGAGATGCCAACTTAAGTGGTGCTAACTTATCAAGTTGTTTATTCCTAACTCAAGCACAAATTAATACGGCAAAAGGTGATCAGAGAACGAGATTACCGAAAGAACTAGTAAAACCAATGTGGTGGTAGAAAATATATTTCGTAGCTATTGACTCTGACATAATGGTAGACTCTATACTGAATTTGAGCTCGAAAGGCACATGTGTGAGGTGGATGAAATGCTTAGAATAGGCGAATTTTCAAAGTTATCAAGGGTAAGTATACGTATGCTCAGGCATTATGATGATTTAGAGTTATTGACACCAGAGTATATTGATGAATTTACAGGGTATCGGTATTACAGTGAAATGCAGCTTTCTAGAGTAAATCGTATTACAGCACTTAAGGATATGGGGTTTAGTCTAGCTGTAATCAGGCAGATTTTAAGCCAATATAATGACAAAGAAGCATTACAAGAATTCTTAGCATTGAGGGAAGCTGAAGTCAGAGAGCAGTTAGTACGCACCCAAGAGCAGTTACGACTCCTTGAAACAACTATTAACCGTTTAGGAAAGGATGATTTAGTTATGAAATATAATGTAACGCTTAAGGAAATACCAGAAATGACAGTAGCAAGTGTAAGAAAAGTAATTCCAACTTATGAGGCAGAAGGTATGTTATGGCAAATTTTAATGGCAGAAACAGCAGGGCTCAATTTACAAGATACAGATCCATGTTATGCGATGGCACTGTTTCATGATCAAGAATATAAAGAGACGAATGTAGATGTAGAGGTTCAAAAGTCTTTTAAAGGGGATTTTACAAACACAGAAAATGTAACCTTTAAGAAAGTAGCCCCTATTCAAGTAGCTTCTGCTATTTGTAAAGGAAGTTATGATCAAATGAATGAAGTCAATGAAGCTGTAGCACACTGGGTACAAGATAATGGCTATGATTTTAATGGGCCAGCTTTTAATATTTATCATGTGAGCCCACATGAGACACAAAATCCAGACGAATATGTAACAGAAGTATGTTATCCAGTTATAAGGAAATAAGTTCGTGATATAACGCATTATTAGGTAGAATTAAAAATAATAAATAAGATTATAGACTATAAAAATAGATATAAATGGTTGTAGTTTAAGAGCTACAGCCATTTTTTATTAAAAGAAAAAATAGATATTTAAGTGGAATAGATTTAAATTAAGAGGTCGATAATGTAGTTAATTAAGAGATAAATAAGTAGAATATGATATACTATTAAATAAAAGGTAGGAGGGATATGATAGTGAATCAAAGAATGAAAACACAAAAAGAAAATATAGATGAAAGAGAAATTGATACAGCAATATATGGTTCAGCGAGTGTGCAGCAATATAAAAAAGATGTAGCATTTAAAACATTAGTAGAGGAAATAGAAGCAGATTTAGTGGTGATTCCTAAATTTCAACGTGTGTATAAATGGACGGAACTACAAGTTGAAGAATTAGCTGTATCTTTAGTAAAAGGAATGCCTATTCCACCTATTTACGCATATAGAAATGAAGAACATCAATTAGAGATTTTGGATGGACAACAACGCATAATTAGTATGTATTTATATTACAAAGGTAGGTACATGAAGAAGACGAATAACAATTATATAGATTTACGTCATCTAGGCGAAAAATCCCTTGAAGAGTTAATAGCAGATAATAAAATTTTTACAGATAAGAAGTATGAGATGGGATATTATGATTTAAATGAAAATAAAGAAAAAGTAATTGATATAACATATCATAAATTACCTCAGAAGGTACGAAGAAAGGTAGATTTTACGGATATTCCTATTATTGAAATTAATATTGATAATAAGGCATTAAAAGAAAGATATTTATATAAAATATTTTCTAACTTAAATAGAGGGGGAACACCTTTAACGGATCAAGAAGTAAGAAATGTTATTTATAGATGTCCATTTTATGAGATGTTATTTAAATTTAGTGAAGAAAATAGCACATGGAAGAAATTATTTCGTAGGGTAGCCATAGATAGTACAGATATTGAATATTTATTAAGAATGTGTGCTCTAAAACATTTTGTAACTATTATAGACAATAAATTTCAGGTAGAAGGCTATAAAAATAGAGGAAAACTATTAAATGATTTTTCTGAGGTGGCTAAGAAATTTAATAGTATGGAAGTTGAGGAATATAAAAACAGCTTGGAAAAATTTGTGAGTTTAATAAAAGGTACATCTCAAATGGATATTACTTTATTAGAGAGTCTATTTGCGGTTATAGATAATATAGATTTAAAGACAGAGATTACAGCTGATTTGTGTGACTTTATAAAAGAAACAGAAGATTATAAAGGTACTATTAAACAAGGTAGTGTTACTAAATCAGCAATAGAAGCAAAATTAAAGGCGGTATATGATGGAATATATGAATATGTTAAGTAAAGTAAGTAATCGTATTCAAAAGGGGAGCAAGAAGAATTGGATAATTATAGGGGATAATTCTAGTGGTAAATCTGAGTTATTGAGAAAACTTGTAAGTGAAATAAATTCACCCCATTATTATATAGATACAGTAAATCGTTATTTTGATGTGAAAAATGTTGATTTATCAACTGAAGCTGTAAACTTTAATGTAACTAGTGAAGAAATTATAAGAGAAAGAATTAAACCAACTAATTATAATTTACAAGATAGTTTTGGAAGGAATGACCATATAGAGCGATTATATCGTTGTTACGAGGTTAGGGTTAAGGAATTAGTTAAGGAATTCCTTAATGTAGAAATTCATATTGAAAGAGAACAATTAGGTGAAGGCTTTGGTGAAGGGGATATTACTGTAAAAATTAATGGAAAGGAAACAGAACTATCTAGTGGATACCAGGCAGTAGTACGTTTATTTGCAGAATTAGTTTTTTTCGTAGAAGTACTTAATGAGAAGGGGATTATTGTTATAGATGAAGTAGATGAATTTTTATCTCCAAAGCATTCAGGTAGAATTTTGAACTTTTTAATGGAGAAGTTTCCTGAGAATTATTTTATTGTAAGCACTCATTCCAGTGATTTAATAGCAAATAGCTGTAACTGTAGTATTGTAGCATTAGGAAATA
>USPX01000075.1 GCA_900556665.1 uncultured Eubacteriales bacterium | reverse complement strand
GAAGAAGAGCATCTTAAACTTATGAAAGCCCCTCCATCAGATCCTTTTTTAGACCTTTTTAAAACTTATTACAAAGCTACAACGATTAAGGAGCGTATTAATCTCAATAGACGTAACGCCTTCATCCCAAAACGTTACTTTAAGCATTTAGGTGAATTATAAAATATTATTTTCACCTAATGCATTTCTTAATATATGAAGTGCTGCATTATTTGCCTCTACTCCATGAATAGTACCACAAAGGTTTGAAAGCACTTTTGGTTTAATACCTTTATCAAAAAGTTCTAAGGCGGTGGCCATAACACTTGTATCTGTGTTAAGACCTGCTACATAAACTTCTTTTACTTGATTTTTTTCAAGTAATTTAGCAACATCTACTGTTAAACTTGTATAGGTTGATTTCATAATAACAATATCAGCTATATTCCCAATATTTTCAGCAAGCTTTGCATGTGGGCTGAGCATTGTCATATCCTTCATATTAAGCTCTGACTTATGTAATGAATCTGCTTTATTAATAAAACGTGTTGCAATTACTAAATCATAATTAAAGTTTTGTACATGCTTTTCAATTTCCTTTGGTATTCTTTGTGTAAATTCATTAATATAACCATCTTGTACGTCTACTAATAATAATATTTTCATTTTCTTACTCCTCTTACTTTCTTACATTTAATTCTTCCACAATGTTTCTGGAATAAATCCAAATAATACAGGTGCTGATGAACCATTTGGTAACATATATAATACTTCATTACTGGTATTTGCCTTAGCCATTCCAACAAGTGCTGCTACTTTTTGACTACTTAATAAATCTTCACCTGGCACATTAAATACTTTATTGTTATTCCATTTAAGGGCACCTAAATAGCCTCCACCTCTTGCATTTAATATAATACCCATATTATTGTTACACCTAATTTTAATATTTATTGGCAAACCGTAATTTCCTTTATTTCTTACTTCTTGCCCTGTTAAGGCATCCTTACCTTTCAGCCACTCCTCACTTTCTCGTCCTAAAACAAGTTTCGCAGGTTGTGTTAAATCATTAATATCTACTGTATATTCTCTCTTGATTACATCAAAAGTTCCTCTTACATGTGTACCATCAGCTGGAAGCACTGCTAATTTAGCTATATTATCAAGTTCAGATGTATAGTCCATAGCGACTACTGATAAGATTACTTTACCCTCTGCATAAAGAT
This sequence comes from uncultured Eubacteriales bacterium, assembly GCA_900556665.1. The sequence continues at coordinate 7,246 of USPX01000075.1, read as the reverse complement.
CTAACAAACCTGTTATAGTTTGATTTGGCTTCCATACGCCATTTAAACTACTATTATAAATACAAGTTTGTTCACCCTTTTTAATTACGTACTCTTTTGCGCTTTTACCCTTGAAATATGTACTTACTGATAACTGACCACTACTTAAAATATGCGAACTTGGTCCTATAATTGCTTCATTACTTACTGTAAGTTTTACAGGCTCCTCTTCTTTGGTAGTCGCTACAATCATAAGCTTCTTATTTTGCATGGTTGCATTGGCATGATGTACAAGTATCACTCCCTTTTTATCTAAAGTATCTCTATATAAAATACCACTACTTGGAATGCTTTCTGGTGAATTACTCATAATAAGTGTACCATTGATATCGGCTACTTCCACATTTGCTATACTAGATAAATCTACAAACTTATTGTAGTCTTTATCCACATACCCATCAATTAAATCCCCTTGTTTACCTTCATTAAACAGGTAATAACCATTTCTTACTTTCTGGTTTTCGCCAACTACGACAATGCAAGTGGCTTTATTGGACCAATTCCCTCTTTCATCTTGTAATTCCACACTTACTTCATACTTTCCCGATTTTTTAAGATACTTCGGCTTTCCTGAAATCATGCTCCCATTAGTTGTTAAATTTTTATAACGCCATTTCTGTCCTTTGATTTCTAAATCATTAGGATTATCTAATGTATATATAAACTCTATTTTTTCACCTTTTGCATAATCTGTCTTAGAAGTTTTAAAACTAGTAATTTTAATCGGCTTAGCTTTTGTAATAACAAGCTTTCGACTAGACCATAAGCTCCATATGTTATTGGAGTCTTTTACACGCAAGAAAACTTCATGTTGACCTATATCTAACTGATTAATAAGTGATTTTAAATGACTACTAGATTTTTTCTGCTGATTAATAATTACCATCCATTCTCTTTTAGTCACATTTGCACCATTTAACCCATAGCTTGTATCTACTATGGTAATCTCTTCGCCCTTTTCATAAGCTGGTTTAGTAAATTCAAATGCTGCAACAGGCAAACTTTCATTGCCTAAAACAATATTATACAAAGCAAAAAATAACATACACCCTATAATTATTCTTATGTATTTTTTCATTTTTTCCCCTATCTTTTATATTTTAGAGGTCATGGTCCTTAGAATATATTATTTTTCCTTAATTATTATACACTAAAATATTATTAAGCTGTATATTAATTTTATGACTTTTACCAAAAAAATACCACAACCAATTATAATAGCTGTATGCGTGTCTATTATAACTAATTGTGGTATTTCTATTGTTCACTATTTCATTCTAATAATGCTTACGTTTAAACTTAAGCGCAAATACTAATCCAAAAATTAATAATATGCTAATAGCTACTGCCATTATCTTATCTTCTTTTGACATTGTAGTATCTACTTTTCCTCTACCCATTATAGGTCCCATCTTATCGAAATTTTTCTTCATATCTAATAAAGATTCTAGAATTTTGTCATCTATATCTAATGCTTCAATCTGTTTTTTCTGATCATCAGTTAATGCATCTATAGATGTTGCTTCACCTATAATCTCCATAACCTGTTGCATTGTCTGCATATCTACATCTAACATCATATCTGGCCCTTGTGGTCCTCTACCATCTTCTTTGCCATTTAATGCTTTCTCATTATCGCCTTTTTCTCTGCCGCCTCCAGGTCCGCCTTTTCCCCCCATTTGTTGTCCCATTGCCATTAAGTTAATACTTGTTTCAATGTTACCATACTCATCTGAAGGCTCTTCACCTGAAAGCTGTGCTACTATACTCTTGCTACGATCAATACCATATTGCCTTAATTCTTTAATAGCTACTTTATACTCATCATAAGTATAAAAGGCTGTAGCATCTTCTTTTACATATTCGCTAATTAATGTATCTAACTTTGTAATTGTCTCTTCATATTTACCGCTAGTAATATATGTATCGATTAATTCTTGTAAATAGTTATGATACATTAATTTATATTCTTCTACTTCTAATAATTTTGCAATAAGTGGACTATTTTCCATAGTATCTGTAACTGGTGCATCGATTGGGAAATTAATAGTCTTACTAGCATCTGACATCATAAATGCTCCAAAGGCTAAGTTATAATCCCATGGTAAAATCTGAAGTTTTCCATCTTCTTCATATAGGTAGAAGTTATGTTTCATATTTCCTGCATAACTATCTAAGTTTACAAGGAAAGTATTGATTGCAAAATATTTAAGAACTTCCTCTACATCTATATGTTCTTCTATATCTATTCCTTCATTTAAACTTTTAATACTCTCAATTACTTTAGCATAATCTTTTTGTGTTGTTTTCTTTAAAATTGTATAATCAAAGATATTTGAATAACTACTTATTTCATCATCCTTATAAACCAAATTTGCACCACCTGATGAGCCACCACCACCTGGACCACCCATCCCGCCAGGGCCTCTCATCTCATTTTTATTATCTACTTGATTTATTTGTTGTGCCTCATCTACCTGTGATTCTTGATTCTTATCTCCATTTGTTTGCTTTAATGATATATTCCCCTCACCATTTTGAGGCTTCTCTCCACTTGGCATTTCAGCTGGTCGATTACCGGCTTCTCCTTGTAGCTTTTCTTCATTTGGAGGTTCTGGTCTATCTCCTGCTTCTCCTTGTAGCTTCTCTCCATTTGGAGGCTCTGGCCTATCTCCCGCTTCTCCTTTTGGCATTTCTCCATTTGGAGGCTCTGGCCTATCTTCTGCTTCTTCTTGTAGCTTTTCTCCATTTGGCCTCTGTGGTCTATCCCCTGGCATTCCATCTGGTTTTCCTCCTGGACCGCCTCCCATGCCACCTGATGTTTCTACCTTATAAAGATTTCCGTTTAAGCTACCAAAATTACGTTCAACAAAACTTTCTTCTAAACTTTCTACAGCTAAATAAACACCCCAAGGTTGTCCATTAATTGTAATATTGGCAAAGGCATATCCAGGTGTTGCAATACCCATTTCTCTATACATATCATATGAAATGTACTCTTTCATATAAGTTGCATCACCAATCATGTTGTTAAGCACAAATTTTTCAAGTCCATAAATATTTTGTTCTTGATATTCATTTACTTTAATCTTAAAGCTATATCTATCTGTATTCTCATCAGATACAACCATTGATAAAGAAGAATTTCCCTTAGCTCTGATTCCTACATTTTTATAAGTCTCATCATTAATTGTAATATCTGCTGGATAGTACTCTTCTGCAGATGCATTCTCTTTTAATTCTTCCCATTTATTTTCATCAATTTGAATGTTAATCTCTAAAACCTTATCTTTATCAAAGATTTTACTCATATATTCAGGTTGTGTAATTGCCTCTTGTTTCTCGTTCATAGGGGTAATTTTTACACCCACTGCGACTATTGCAATGACAAATACCATCGCAATAGCCGCTAGATAAGGGATATATTTGCTCTTAATCAAATTATCACCTTCTTAACCCATGTATTCGCCATTGTAGCTTACAAGTACTGCATTTTGTACACCATCAATTTGGCTTACTTCATTTACAAAGCTTGTTGTCATTTCTTTAAGTCTTACTTCAATAGTCATCTCAATACCTGTTTTAGCTGAAACGGTTTTTGATTTAATAACATGTTTTTTCACTGATTTTTGCACTCTTTCTAATACATCGCCTTCTGCAATTTCATCTTGGCAGTTAACTACTAAAATATACGGATTATCTTGTCCATCATGATTTACAAATAAGATCATTACAATACCAATGATTAATGAACCAAGTACTACAAGTGTAATAAGACCTGCACCAAGAATAATACCTACACTAATTGACCAGAATAAAAACGCAATATCAATTGGCTCTTTAACTGCACTTCTAAAACGTACAATCGATAAAGCACCAACCATACCAAGTGATAATACAACGTTTGATGTAATTGCTAAAATAATTAATGTTGTAATAAGTGTGAGTGCCATAAGGGATACCCCAAAGCTTTGTGAATACATAACGCCTTTAAATGTTTTCTTATGTACTGCCATAATAAATAATCCAAGACAAAAGGCAAGTCCTAAAGCCACTACCATATCTATCAATGAAATTGCTGTTAAATTACTTAAAAAGCCACTTTTAAATACATCACTAAAATTAATTGTTTGTCCCATTCTAAACCCTCCATTTATTTATATATTTTTACACGTTAACCATACATTCTACATAATGCATATTTTGAAACAGACTGTGCACGTCTTGTATTTGTTTGAATACAGTCTTGTATCACCTCTGGTAAAAATTCATCAAATTTCACTTCCAGTACCATCATACTATTATCAATGATTCCTGTTGTAACTACATCTTGATTTAAAAAGTCAGTAGCTTTGATGCCTGTTCTAATCTTTTTATCAAAGGTAATACGCACATTTCCTGGTTTATATATATATGCTTCTCTTGTATAGTCTACAATTGTTCTTGGCCTTAATAATTGATCTCTCATTTTTACATAAAGCTCATTAAAAAGACCTTTTGGTGACTGTCTTAAAAAATCAATATCACCTGCTAAAATCTTCTCACATTCTTCTGCTGTAATAGATGCACTAAGCTTTAAACATAAACCGTTTATCTTTGATTTTTTCTCTAGTTTAATGAAATTAGTTTCATCATTATAATAGCGAATACGGAATTTATCACGATTATTAATCCCTAATACTTTTTCATTAAGAATCTTATCATTGTAGTTATCAAAGTAGAGACTTCTAATTCTATATTCACCACCACTACCTGCATTAGTATCTAACTTTGCAATATGTTTTAATTTGCTTGTAATCATATAGTAATCTGACATATTAATGCAGTGTTTATATTCATGTCTAAACTTCATTTAATCTCACCTCCCATTGACTATATACAGTGTACAATCCTAACCTTAAATTAATCTTAAAGCTTTACCTATTTTTGATTTCTTACTCATTCCCTATATATAAGGAAGCTTTAAGTATTTTTAAGACTGTTTTAAGATTGATGAGCTAAAATAATTTTTATATAATACTATTTAAAAAAGAGTTAGAAGGAGATTTATCCTATGAAATTATTAGTTATAGAAGATGAAGTGCATCTCGCTGAAGCACTTGTCCAAATTCTAAATAAAAATAAATATGATGCGGAATGTGTTTATGATGGAGAATCAGGGCTGGACAATGCCTTAACTGGCATTTATGATGTGATTATTTTAGATATCATGATTCCTAAGATGAACGGCCTAGAAGTTCTAACCAAACTACGTGCTGCTAAAGTCCAAACCCCTGTTATCCTACTTACTGCTAAAGATGAAGTAGCAGACAAAGTTAAAGGCTTAGATTATGGCGCAGACGACTATCTTACAAAGCCTTTCGTTACAGAAGAACTCTTAGCTAGACTTCGCGCCCTTACAAGACGTAGAGGTGAATTAATTTGTGATGATACCCTCTCCTTTGCCGACTTAAACCTTAATTTATCTACTTATGAATTAAGCTGTCATACTAAGGCTATTCGCTTAGGACTTAAGGAATTTAGAATACTAGAATTCTTTATTAGTAGAGGGCAACATGTAGTAAGCAAAGAAGAACTCCTAGAAAAGGTTTGGGGATATGATTCTGATGCTGAATATAATCATGTAGAAGTTTATATTTCTTTCCTTAGAAAAAAATTACTTCATCTTCATTCAAAGGTTACTATTCAAACTGTACGTGGCGTAGGCTATCGTTTAGAGGAGGCTCTTTAAATTATGCTAAAGAAGCTTCGCTTACGCTTTATCAGTATTACAATGACCTTAGTCACTATTATATTAACGGTTATTTTAACCAGCATTTACTTATTTATGGCAAGAGGTGAACATATTGAGGCTACTAGGTTTATGAAAAATGTAGCTAATGCTGGTGCATTTCCTCTTGCCAAAATACCACCTATGTTTGAAAAATTACCACCTAATAATAAAACGAACCATCCTCCAAATCCAATGTTTTCATCTGATCCTTTTTTATATGCCAATAGTTTTTTAGTAGAATTAGATGAACTTGGTAATATTACATTACGTTACTTTTCTTCTGACTTTAATGTTGATGATGAGTCTGATACAATATTAGATTTTATTCAATTGGCACAAGATAAACACAGTCCACAAGGAATTATTAAAGTTAATAATTCACAAGTACGCTTTTTAATCAAAAATGAGCCACATAAACAAATCTTTGTATTTACTGACCGTAGTGCTGAAATCGCCATGCTTACAAGATTACTCTGGATTTGTATTTTCATTGGTTTCCTAAGTATACTTGTGTTTTTAATCATTACTATATGCCTTTCGAAATGGGCTATTAAACCGGTTGAACATGCTTGGGAAAAACAAAAACAGTTTGTAGCAGATGCTTCCCATGAACTCAAAACGCCTCTTACAGTCATTGCTGCTAACGCCGATGTTATTTCAGCTAATCCCTATGATTTAGTGAAAGACCAATCCAAGTGGCTCAATTATATTAAGACAGAAACAGGGCGTATGACTAAATTAGTAAATGATCTTCTTTATCTTGCTAAGCTAGATGATGAAGAAGCTTTAACACATAAAATGTTCTTCAATTTAAGTGATTCACTAATGGATATTTGTCTTCCATTTGAATCTGTAGTCTTTGAATCCAATAAACTATTTAATATGAATATCTCACCAGATATTGAATACTTTGGTGATGAAGGTAGGCTTAAACAACTGGGGGTTATCCTTCTAGATAATGCCATCAAGCATACACCCGAAAATGGTACAATAGACTTTTGTGTAGCATGGGATGCTTCCAAAAATAAAGTCTTAATCACTGTAACAAATACAGGTCCTGGCATACCAGAAGAGCATCATAAAAAAATCTTTGAACGCTTTTACCGCGTTGATAAGTCTCGAGCAAGAGCTACAGGTGGGTACGGTTTAGGACTTGCCATTGCTAAAAATATTGTTATGCAACACAACGGTACCATTCAAGTGATAAGTTCAGCCCAGGGACCAACTACTTTCTTAGTAAGCTTACCCTATAAAACTAAAGGCTCCAAAAAATTATTGTAAAATTTAAAAGACAGTACCCTAAATATGTTATACACATTTAGGGTACTGCCTTTTAAATTTAATATTTTATAAATGAATCGGTACTGTTAATATAAACTTTGAACCTTCCCCATATACAGAGATTACATCTATTTTTATACCTAATCCATATGC
>USPX01000074.1 GCA_900556665.1 uncultured Eubacteriales bacterium | reverse complement strand
TGCGATTTTTTGAGGCAGTATTTCAACAAGTACAATAGCTGTACTTATTCCTATGGTAACCCCAATAGCCGTTGCACCTAATGTTACTAATATACTTGTTACTAACATGGGATAGATTCCAAAGACTTTTCCAGATGGATTCCATTTCCTTCCCAATATAAACTCCTTCAGGCTTATTTGATTAAAGAATGGTAAGCCGTCTATAACAATATAAGCCGCCATAACTCCTACAGCTAAAATCATTATTACTGTGCATAACCCAAATACCTTTTTCATTAATTTATCCATATATTTCTCCTCTATCTAGACTATAATTTTCTTTTATTGTGCTATTGAAATATATTTTTCTGCCATAATTTCTTGTCCTTTCTCACTTGTAATAAACTCAATAACGTCCTGAGCTTCTGGTTTAATTGTTGGCTGAGTTACAACTAAAAGTGGCCTTGAAATCTTATATTCACCTGCCTTTACTGTATCTGTTGTTGGTTTTACACCATTAATATCAAGCCCTTTTACTGTTTGATCCATATAGCCTAAAGAGATAAATCCAATGGCTGCTTCTTTGCTTGCTACTGTAGCCATTACTGCCCCTGTTCCTTCTGACACTAGTGCTGTATCTACAATAGTCGATGCTTTACTCTCATCTAAAAGTCCTATAATTTCTTCAAATGCACTTCTAGTTCCTGAGCCTGCTTCCCTTGTTACCACAATGATTTCTTGATCACTACCACCTACTTCTCGCCAATTCGTAATTGTACCTTCAAAAATTCCTTTTACCTGTTCATTAGTAAGATTTTCTACACTATTATTAGGATTTACAATAACTGCTATGCCATCATACGCAATAACTGTTTCTATAATCCCTGTACCCTTTTCTTCCTCGCTTAATTCTCTTGAAACCATACCAATATCAGCTGTTCCCTCAATTGTTGCTTTAATTCCTGCTGATGAACCATTACCTTGCACCTCTATGTCATCTGTATGACCTAATTCTTTATAAACCTCTACTAACTTTTCCATTGGCTGCGCTACTGTTGTAGAGCCTACTATTGAAATTTTAGTCCCTGACTTAACTTGACCTGTTGTACTACTCCCACACCCTGTAAGCATATATGCGCCTAATGCTAATGCTGTACATACTGTCATAAATTTTCTTTTCATACTTATCTCCTCCTAGATGTAAGCTATTTTACATCTGCCTATTTAAACTTTTTACTTACACATTTATAGTAATATGGCTGTATTTAATTTTTGTTTTGCTTCAATTAAACTCCTATTAAACATTCTTAACACATTTTTAAACTTCAAAATTCTAACATAATAAAAAGAGGTATTATGAAACATTAAAGTTTGCTTCATAATACCTCTTCTTTATATCAAATATAGCAAATGGCTTTTATTATTTTTTAGGTTTTGCTTGCTCTTCAGCTTTAAGAACTGCTTCTACATCTGCCCATGTTAAGCTTCTGATGTTTGGAGTTCTACCGTCTGGAGATACTGGTAATTCAAGTTTTCCTGAATTTACAAGTTCTCTTGCTACTTTTTCTTGTTTTTTATCAATTTTGTAACCTGTAAGTTTCCAGTTTTTATCTACTTCTGGTTTAATTACACCTTTTTTCACTGTTTGAATATATTCACCGATAAGTTCTCTAATAGTAGAAACTGTTTCTGTACTGTTATCATATACAACTTCTACATTTTCTTCACCTTTAAATAAATCTGCTAAAAGGATACTATCACAACGGTAGTTATTTACTGTTAAGTAAATTTCATCAGTATCTTTTACTGCACCACCTTTAGCATATTTTAAATTCTTGATACGGTTTCCAGGTTCCTTTGTAATATCAATTTCATATTTTACACCACTGAACATGTCATAGTTGTACATTCTGATATTTTCATTGAATGATACATTTAAATCACCTGGTTTAAATGTATTATAATAACTTGCTGACCATTCCATGTACTTTTTAAGTTGTTTACCATTGATTTTAAGTGTTTTTAATGTATTGTCGTATTTATACATATTTGCTGTATCAGCACGTTTGATTTTACCTGGTTGTACGTTAGCTGATGGGCTAAATAATGCTGCCCCACTTACATGATGTGCTTTAGCTGGGATTTTACCACTTTTTTCAGCATAGTAAGTTTGTACTTCTAAGATTAAGTCAACAAGGGCATTATCTTCGATTTGTCCTTGTGTTACACCTTTCATATCATCTTCTCTGATAAGTGCACCACCTTTTAATTCACCGATTACTGTTTCAGCATCTTTTACAGCTTTTTCATGGTAAGGTGCAAGGATTTTTTCAAGCTCAGCATCTTTTTCTACTTGTTCTGTACTGATAAGGCGAGATTCTACTTTTTCTACTTTTTTATTGTTATCGATTGTGATATCTACTACAGAAACATATTGACCATTTGTTCCTGGTTCTGTAATAGGAATATTTTTTACTCTTTCATCTTCACGTACAGCATGCTCATGACCAGCAATTACTGCTGCAAGCTCTGGGCATTTTTCAGCAATTTCAGCTGCACTATCATCACCATATTCTCCATCTTTACCCATATGTACTGTAGCAATCATGATATCTGCAAGATTACCTTCTTTAATTTCTTTAATTGCTTTTTGAGTTTCTTCTAAAGGTGATGTTACTTTACAACCTTCTAAGTTAGTTGCATCCCATTTAACAATGTGTGGTGTTACTGAACCAATGATTGCTACTTTAATACCATCTCTTTCAACAATCTTATAAGGTTTCCCTAATCTTTCACCATTTGGTTTATATACATTACCACATAAAACAGTTGTATCTTCTAAATCAGCTAAAATTTCTTCTAAACGTTCAATTCCATAGTTGAACTCATGATTTCCTAAAGTCATTGTTTCATAATCTAATTCATTTAAAGCAACAATCATAGGTTGTGGATTTTCTTTATCATTAATGAAAATTTGTGATGAATTCCCTTGAATTAAATCCCCATTATCTACAACAATTGTATTTGGATTTTCTTTTCTAAGATTATTAACAACAGTTGCAACTCTTGTTACACCACCTTTTGTAAGTTCAGAGTTTGTTGCATAATCATACCCATAGAATTGATTGTGTACGTCTGATGTTGCAATAATTTGGATTGTTTTACTTCCATCATTTGCGAAAATGATTCCCCCTGGAATGATTAAACTTGTTGCGAGTGCAACTGTCATACATACTTTTAATACTCTACCACCATTTAAAAATTTTGCCATTTCTATTCTCCTACCTTCTAGCATAACTTTATAAAATCTATGCAAACTAGTTTACATAGATTTTTACCACCTCAAATAATTATACACACTTTTTAATAATTATTAAACCATTATGTACCATTTAACCTATTTTATAACATTTTGATATATTTTTACTTTTTTGTAATACATTTTTACTTTTTCCCTAGTCTATACACTGCTTTTTGAATGATGTAAAATAAGAGTATTATTACTTAAGAGGAGAATTATATGAAAACATTTGAACTCATTGCAACCTCTACCTTCGGTCTTGAAACTATGGTAAGACGTGAAGTAGAAGATTTAGGTTACGAAATAGAGAGTGTTAGTGATGGTAAAGTAACTTATATTGGTGACGTGGAAGCAATTGCTCTTTCTAACCTTTGGTTACGTAGCGCTGACCGTGTACTTATTAAAATGGGAGAATTCAAAGCAACTACTTTCGTAGAATTATTCGATCAAGTTGCTGCACTTCCTTGGGAAAAATGGATTACTAAAGATGCGAAGTTTACTGTTAACGGTAAATCAGTTAAATCTAAATTATTTAGTATCTCAGACTGTCAAGCAATCACTAAAAAAGCCATTGTAAAGCGTTTATCTTCAGCTTATGGCATTGATTGGTTCCCAGAAACAGGGCCATCTTATACAGTACAAGTTTCTATTTTAAAAGACGTAGCAACTTTAACTATTGATACAACTGGTCGTGAAGGTCTTCACAAACGTGGTTATCGTGTGAACAATGTAGAAGCCCCACTTAAAGAAACTATGGCTGCTGCACTTTTACAAATCAGCTATTGGAAAAAAGGACGTATTCTTTATGATCCATGTTGTGGTTCTGGTACTTTTGCTATTGAAGCCGCTATGATTGCTAAAAATATTGCACCAGGCTTAAACCGTCAATTTGCTTCTTCATTCTGGCCACAAGTACCTAAATCACTTTGGGATGAACTCCGTGAAGAAGCCCGTGAAGCTATTGATCAAAAAGGTAGCCCTATTATTTATGCTTCTGATATCGATCGTAATAACATTCGTAAAGCTCGTGAAAATGCTGAAGCTGCTGGTGTAGGCGAATACATTCAATTCTTCGCAAAACCTGTTCATAAAACAAGCTTACCACACGGCGATTATGGGGTTGTAATTGTTAACCCACCATATGGTGAACGTATTAGTGATATCTCTCGTATCGAACAAATCCATAGAGACCTTCGTAAACTTATGGATACAAATCCTACTTGGAGTTTATATGCTATTACAAGTGTAGACACATTTGAACGTGACTATGGTAAAAAGGCTAATAAAAAACGTAAATTATTCAACGGTAACTTAAAGGTTGATTTCTATCAATACTTTGGGCCAAGACCACCTAAAGATGGTGAAAACTTTAAAGCTATTTAATCTACTTTAAAAGACATAAGTCCTATTGCTAGGTACTTATGTCTTTTTCTCTTTCTATCTTATCTTCAGGTAACATTACTATAAATCTGCTTCCCTCTTGCACTTTACTTTCAATTTGAATCTTAATATTATAAAGTTGTGCAATATGCTTTACAATGGACAGCCCCAAACCTGTCCCCCCTCTTTGGCGAGAACGACTTTTATCTACTCTATAAAATCTTTCAAAAATATGGGGAATACTTTCTTCTGGTATACCAATCCCGGTATCTTGTACGCTAATATAATCTTCTCCTACTATGATTTGTACTTTCCCATGATCTGTGTATTTAATAGCATTAGAAATTAAATTCATAACAAGTTGTTTTATATGGTCTTCACTAATATTTTTAACATTTAACTTAGACCTTATCTCAAGACTTATTTCAATGGATTTCTTCTTAGCTTCACTATCCATTAAAGCTAGTACCTCATTAATAATTTCTATAACATTTGAGTTACCATACTGAGGTATTTCCATATTTTCAATTTCAGAAAGTATCAATATATCTTGTATTAGTCTATACAGCCTTTTGGTTTCAATATCAATAATATTTAAGAATTTATACGCCACTTTAGGATTCTCTACAGCTCCACTTTGAAGTGTCTCTACGAAGCCCTGAATACTTGTAAGAGGTGTTTTTAGCTCATGGGAAACATTACTTACAAATTGAGAACGCATTTCCTCTAACTTTCTAAGCTGTGTCACATCTCTTATAATAAGTAGATATTCATAAGCTTCTCTTATCTTGCCTATAGGCACCACACTTACAAACACAATTTGTTTATATAAAGTAAGCTCAACGGCATGACAACCACCTTTCTTTAGGCTTTCTATGACTAACTTTTTTAATTCCTCATGCTGCACACAATCTACTAGCTTTGGTTTGTCTTTAAAGTCTCCTTTTAAATGGAGCATTTCTTTGGCTAGTTCATTAACTTGGCCTATATATCCTTCTTTATTTAATACTACAATGCCCTCTTCTAATGCCTCTAGCATTGTCATTAACTTTTCCTTTTGATGCTTTAACTTACGAATGGTGCTTCCTAATTCACTGGCCATATAATCAAATGCTAATGCTAAGTTTCGTACTTCCTCTATCTCATAATCTCTAATAGGATAAGTAAGTACATCTAACTTAAAGTTTTTAGCATCCTTTGTAAGTTGATTCACTGGTACTTCTATCTGTTTGATCACACGATAAATAATTACATATAAAAGAATAGCTATTATTATAATCTCTATTAATATACGATAAAACGTATGGTCACATATGAGATTAATTTCAGCTATATTATTCCCTCTACTTTTTATACCGGCAAATAATAATAGGAGCTCTGCTGAAATCATTGTAGCTACAATAATAAATGCTATTACTATAGGCGCCATTATCTTTCTTTTCATACGTTACCCCTTTATAAATTTATAGCCTACACCACGTACTGTCTCAATAAATCCTCCAAGTTGATGCTCTTCTAATTTAGAGCGTAAATAACGAATATGTACATCTACTGTACGCGTCTCACCATAGTAATCATAACCCCATATTTTATCTAAAATAGTCTCTCTTGTAAGCACCTTGCCTCTATTACTCATTAATAACTTTAATATCTCAAACTCCTTAAAGGTAAGTTCTATCACTTCACCCTTATAAGTAAGTACATGACTTTCAACATCTAATTCTAAGCCCTTGTAACTTAATGTCTGTATATTTTCTTTAGGTCTGACCCCTCCTCTTTCATTACGTCTTACAATAGCCTTAACTCTTGCTACCAGCTCTCTTACACTAAAAGGCTTTGTAATATAATCATCTGCCCCTAATTCAAGTCCTAGTATCTTATCAATTTCCTCACTTTTTGCACTGACTAAAAGAATCGGTATATTTTGTGTTGCTACATTATTTCTAAACTGCTGAAGTGCACTAATGCCATCCATCCCAGGTAACATGATATCTAATAAGATAACATCTGCTCCTTTGGATTCAATATAAGGTTTTGCGCTTTCTACACTTGTAAAAGTTTCCACGAAAAAACCATTTGCTTCTAGATTATATCTAATAAGCTCTAAAATATGTTCTTCATCATCAATCACTATAACTTGCTTTCTTTCCATTATTTCACCTCTTTTAGATTTAGGTCTACTTTTAATATAGTACAACTTCTTTTACGTTTAAAGTAAATTTTACATACACTTTTTATTTTGCTGTTGGATATAATAAGCTATATAAATAGTTATTTTTTCTTTAAAGGGGGACTTTAAGATGGCAACTTTGCTTACCAAACAAGAGCTTAGAAATCACATTTTAGATTTTCGCGACCTTCTTGCTCACTTTGATTATTCCTCACTTAAAAATGTTACTTTTTTAAATCTAGATGCTTTTTATGCGTATATGGATAATGTCAAAGGTAATCCTTTTGAATTACAATATAACGCTTTACAACAAAAATTAGATTTTATACAGCCATACTTACCATTCATTTCTGGTAGTCGTGCTTCTGAATTTATGACCGCATTAAGTAAAGCTACCAACGACTACGAAGTAGAGCATATCAAAAAGATTTTTACAAAGAAGCTTCGTGATGATTTTATCGCCTTTTCACGTACTGCCACAACGGATGACCAATGGCTTCACATTATAAATACATGCGAACAAATTAGACAACGTAAAGAAGAAATGCTCCTTGCACTTAACTAACTTCTATATCATAATAAACTTAAGTAATAAAAGAAATCGTTCTTTTATTACTTAAGTAATTATTTTAAAATTACATAAAGAACTTTAATTTTAGAGAGGATTTTTATATGCAAACCCAACGTTTTTATAGCCTTAATAATTTCATGCGTCAAAAACATGGTGAAAAAGTTATTAAGCTCTCTATAGATGGTGGTTTCACTTGTCCCAATCGTGATGGACGCGTTGCCACAAAAGGCTGTATATTTTGTAGTGCACAAGGAAGTGGCGATTTCACACCTAAGCTAAAAGGGGATATCACAAGACAACTTGAAAGTGCCGTTTCTCTTCTTTCTGCTAAGTGGGGAGATTCTAAAAAATACATTGCCTATTTCCAATCTTATTCTAATACTTATGCTCCTGTAGAAGTCCTTAAAGCCAAATACGAAGAAGCACTAAGTTTCCCAGGAGTTGTAGGTCTCGCTATTGCAACCAGACCAGATTGCTTAGATGATGAAATTATAGAATACTTAGCTGAACTTAATAAACGTACACATCTGTGGGTAGAATTAGGTCTTCAAACAATCCATGAGGATACAGCTAAGCTTATTAATCGCGCCTATCCACTCAGCTGTTTTGAAGAAGCAGTCCAAAAACTACATGCTCATAATATCGAAACTGTTGTCCATCTCATCTTAGGTCTACCTCATGAAACAAGAGAGCAAATGCTTGCTTCTGCAAAGTATGTGAGCAAACTCCCATTACAAGGCATCAAGCTCCATATGCTCCATGTTCTAGATAATGCACCTTTAGGTAAATATTATTTAGAAAATCCGTTTCCGATTCTTTCTGAGGAAGAATATATTCAGTTAATTGGAGACATACTTTGTATATTACCGCCAGAACTAGTTATCCACAGGCTTACAGGGGATGGTCCAGCAGCACATCTTATTGCGCCATTATGGACTAAGAATAAGAAAAAAGTACTTAACGACTTAAACCGTTATTTAAAAGAAACTGACATCTATCAAGGTAAATCTTTAAACACATATTGAGTTTAATCTTTTTTTAAGATACAATATATAATAATAAATGTTGTAAGGAGGCACACCGTGAATTTAAATCATGAAGATTTTACAATCAATAAACTCATCATACTCTATCTGTTATCTCAGGTAAAAA
>USPX01000073.1 GCA_900556665.1 uncultured Eubacteriales bacterium | reverse complement strand
TAATGTAGGGACAAAAGAGGTGGGGAAATGCCAATTTACCGCTGAAAATGGCGTGGGCGTTATAACCTTTAATGAAGTATTAAAAGCTTATAAAAGTGCAAAATTAGGATTGGCAATAGGGGTAAATATAGGTGCCAAGAAAATACCAGGAGAAGAAGGCATAAGGCGCATTGTTTTCAAGGTAGGAGATATAGAAAAAGGTTTAGATGTACATTTTACAGGTGAGATCGTGCCAATAGAAGAAATAGGAACGCCACCTAAACTTACTAAAACACATGAAGAGGTGGATGAAGCACAAGGCAAGATTAAGTGGCACATTCATGTAGAAGCTGGTAGTAAAGATTTGAAGGATATTGTACTTAAAGATACTTATTCTAATGGGCAATTAGAACTTGATGCTATTGAAAAGGATGGCGTAAGTTATACTAACTATGACGTTAAGACAAAAGGCGCCAATGATAGCATTAGTATTTATATTCCGGAGCTTCCAGCTGGAAAAACATGCGAATTTTGTGTGACAACACATATTAAAAAAGATATATATAGGGAAGGACAAAAAGTTGTCATCATTAAAAATACAGCTTCATTACAAGACAATAAAGAGGAGAATTTAGGTGTGCCCGATGCATCAGATAAAGTGAAGATTAAAGTAGCATGGATTACAAAGTCAGGTAGGTACCGTGAAGAAAATAAAAATGGCATGCTTGTTAAGAAGATTGATTGGAAGATTATTATTAATAGTAATAAACAAGATATAAGCGGTTATGTGTTAAAAGACTATTTGCCTAAAGGGGTAGCATTAGATAAAGAGAGTATTAAGATTAATGGACAGCGCATTGAGGAAACAAGTGCACTAGGTCGTGTAGAGTATTTCACTAACAGTGGCAGCAAAACTTATGTTTTAGAAGGAGCAACTAAGGAATTTGAATATGAGGGTGGTATGAAGTATGTCTTTCATAAGTCACTTACACCAGATCAGGCACACCAAACTTATACAATAACTTACACAACAACTATTTTAGATAGTGCCCAAGAGAGTATTGATAAGGGAGAATATTATAATCTAGCAGGAATAGGTGAGAGTGAAGGCATATTTGAAGAGAATAAGGGTGGCGTATTCTATGACTATAAAGGAGTAGGCATTACAATTAGCGATATTATTAAGAAGGCCACAAACTATAACAAGAAGAAACATGAAATTACTTGGGAAGTAGGGGTAAATCGTCATAATAATGAAGTTAAAGAACTGGAGATAATAGATACCCTGCCAGAAGGTTTGGAAATGAAACCTAATACAATCAGAGTGAATGGCAAACAAATTAAAAATCAAGGTGAGACCGTTTCCGCTGATGGAGATATAGTTGTCACATATGTGTATGACACAGCAGCTAGAGTATTGAAGTGTAAAATATATAGCCTCTCAGGAAAAACATTTAATCAGTACTATAAATTAGATTTTAAGACTGAGGTCATAGAAAAAGAAGTATATGCTAACAACTTCCAAGAAGGAAAAGAGTATATCAATCATGCAAGCGTAATCTATACTTATAAAAATGATGAACAAGTAAAATCACCAGATATTGAAGCTAAGGTTAGGGTTAAGGGACTTATTTTAACGAAACATCCGGGAAATTATAATAGTCAGACTGGAGAAATGACTTGGCTTATCGTAGTGAATCATCAAGGAATAGAAATAAAAGATGCTGTTATAACAGATACATTAGATGCACAGCAGCAGTATGTAGAAGGATCTATAAAAGTATTGGAAGGCGACTGGGCTACCAAAGACTCAAAGGTTATAGAGGAAGCTAAAAATATAATGCCTGAATTAGTACCTGAAGTAAAAGAAGATGGTGAAGCTATTATTTGTAAACTAGGTGATATTGATAAAACCTACACGATTGTTCTAAAAACTAAGATTACTAAAGATGCTGTATTCAAACCAGATCAAAAAGTTGTACTTCGCAATCAAGTCAACATAAGCAGTCCTTCAATATTTAAAGATATAAAGCCTGTTACTGGGGAGAAAGAGCTTAATAATAGCTTTATACTAAAGGCAGGCATCCAGGTGGAAAAAGATAAACCACTTAGTTGGTATCTACTGGTGAATCCAAATCAAGTACCACTTAAGGAGACTGTTGTAACAGATTGTTTAAGTCCAGGTTTGAAATTAAAGATGGATAGTATAGCAATATATAAAGTAATAGGACTTACTGAAGAGGTCACAGGACTTAAAATAAATGATATTGAAAAGATTAATAAGACAGAAGTCAAGCTAGATGAAGCTCAGATTAATTATAATCAAGAGACAAATACTATAAACTTTGCATTAGGTGATATAACTGACTGTTATTTAATTGCCTTTGAAACGACTGTAACAGATATCAAGCCGTCAAAGCAATATACGAATAAAGCTTATATTGAAGGAGTTAAAGAAGAAAGGTGGCAAACAGGCTCTGAAGAAATTGAAGTTAAAACACAGTTTTCAAGAAGCTGGGGAAGTGTAGAACTGCCAAAAGGTACTATTGAGATTATCAAAATAGATGCCCAGAGTCATCAGCCACTAAAGGGGGCAGAATTTAAATTAAGTGATGGTGTAAGCACTATTATTGCCATAACAAATGAAGAAGGGAAAGCTCTATTTGATGATTTAACTTTAGATAAGACGTATAAAGTATATGAAAGTAAAGCACCAGAAGGGTATAAGTTGGAAAGTGAGGAGCATCTCATTACTGTAAAGAGTAGTGAAACGATTAAGCTAGAATTAACAAACAAGAAAGATGCTCCAGGTCCAAGCCCAAGTCCAAAGCCAGGATCAAGTCCAACTCCAAGTCCAAAACCAAGCCCAAGTCCAAAACCAAGCCCAGGTCCAAAACCAAGTCCAAGCCCAAGTTTCAAGCCAGAATCAAGTCCGAGTCCAACGACGAGCCCAAATATTACGCCAGTGTCAAGTGCTGTATCAGATCAACAAGAGGAAACCCCAGAAGTAAATCAGTCCAGTGAAGATAAAGAAGAGACTAAACAACCAACTAATGTAGAGGCTTATGCAGAGACAGCTCCAGAGGCCAATGTTGAGGCCTATTTAGATGAGAAAGAAGCACTGCCTAAGACAGGAAGCAATGCTCAAGTACAGATGACAATGTTACTAGGATGTGCCTTTATCATGTTATGCTCTGGTATAGATTATGCTAGACGAAATAAAAAGTAATTAGAAACAGGTGTAGAAGGTGATTATTAATCGGTGGAAGATAGATTAATAATTACCTTTTGCTTTGTGTAAAATTCTGAAAATAAAAACAATACCTGTTGACTGGCAATATTATACGCCGTATAATATAAGCAATTAAATAATATTACATCAGAGCAAACTTCTAAATAGACTATGCATAATAATATTACAAGGCTGGAGGCGATTATATGGCATTTCAAATAGGAGGAAGTTTATTGGAAGCCTGTGTATTGGCTATCTTAAAGGGAGGAGCTACATATGGTTATAAACTGACTCAAGAAGTAAGAGAGGCAATAGAAGTTTCAGAGTCCACATTATATCCAGTACTTAGAAGGTTACAAAAAGAAGGTTATTTAGAGACATTTGATAAGCCATATCAAGGGAGGAATAGAAGGTATTATCGTATTACACCTATAGGAGAAGCGAGAGTAAGCGAGGAGATTGCAGAATGGAAAACATATAAAGAGAGAGTAGACCATGTATTAGTAGGAGGTAATAAGGATGAATAAGTGGGAGTTTTTACAGATATTACGTGAAAGTCTTACGCAGATGCCAGAGGAAGAAGTGAATGCAGCTATTAGATACTACGAGGAGTACTTTGATGAAGCGGGAGAAGAAAATGAAGCACGCGTTCTTCAAGGACTAGGTTCACCAGAGCAAGTAGCTAAACAGATTTTAGCAGAAGGTGGCATTAAAGATAATATCAAAGAATATCGCAAAAATAATAATAAAGGAGGTAATCAAAATACAGTGTGGATTGCTATTATTTTAGTTTTAAGTATGTGTGTGATAGGGGCAGCTTTTAAGAAATATAGTAGCAATAAAATAGGTATTAATAAGACACAAAATGGTGCTCAGACACAAGTAAATCATTCTGATACAAAGACAATAAATGGCAAGTACATTGATGTTAACACTGCATTAGAAGCATTTGATAGAATTGATGTAGAAGTAGATATGATGGATGTAGAAATTAGAACTGGTAAAGAGTATAAGATAGAACTTCATTATAATTCAGCATGCAAAATGGATTATGCCGTTAATAATAAAGTATTAAAGTGTATACAAAAAAATAATGAGCAGCTTAAAAACTCTAAGAATAAGATGACAATCTATGTACCAGAAGGTACAACAGTTAATGATATTGTCATTAATTCAGGTATGGGTAGAAATAGATTAACGAATATTGCAGCTACAGATGTAACTGTATCAAGTGGTATGGGGGATATGGATGCAATAGACGTTAAGTTAGGTGAGATTAAAGCAGAGTTAGGTATGGGGAATATTGATATTGAAGGTAGTATTGCAGGAAATATTGATTTAGATGATGGTATGGGAAATATGAAATTAGATCTAACTGGTAAACGAACAGATTATAATTATGATCTTGATAGTGGATTAGGGAAGATAGAAGTTGATGGTGTAAAAGCAGGCAATATAGAAGAATATAAAGAAGATAATAATGCTGAATCTGAAATTAAAGCAGATAATGGCATGGGTAATATTAAGATTACATTTAAATAGACTAAAGCTGATTTTATGAGGGCTATAGGTATTTTAGACTTCTCTTTTTAAAATGTATATTGTATACTTAAAATATCATATTTTAAGAAGCGTGATCAGTACAATAGTATACTTGAATGAGTAAGAGGAGGATGCCATGCCTATAGTAGAGACAAATTATAGTTTACAAGAATTAGAGCAAATGACAGATGAAGATTTGATAGATGCATATAGATTAAATGATAAACAAGCCATCGAGGTTTTAGTACAACGTTATAAACAATTGGTACGTCATAAAATAAAAACAACATATTGTATAGGGGCAGATAAAGAAGATTTAATACAAGAAGGTATGATAGGTTTATTTAAGGCCATTAATGATTATAATCCAGAAAGAGAAGCAAGCTTTAAATCTTTTGCTACTTTATGTGTTACAAGACAATTAAGTACTGCTTTTAAGACTGTTACAAGACAAAAGCATATGCCACTTAATACAAGTATTTCCCTGAATTTACCTGTTAAACCAGGAGAAGAGGAAGATGAAGGCGTAACACTGATGGATGTCTTAAAAAGTAAAGAAGAGTATTCACCAGAAGATGAAGTCATTCATCAAGAAGATTTGCAGGTACTTAATGAATATATTTCAAAGGTTTTAAGCGAGATGGAACTAAAAGTACTTAAGCTTTATATTAGCGGGAAAAACTATCATGAAATAGCGAAACAAATGGATAAAACCCCTAAAGCCATTGACAATGCACTGCAACGAATCAAAAAAAAGCTGGAAAGTGTTAGCAAGTAGAAGGCTGGGTAGTGGTGGTTTAGAGCTGCTCCTTCCGTAATTTATGATAGCCTAAGCGAAGCTAATCAAAGTAACGGTCAGAACTCGTTCACTACGTTCACTCAAACAGCTGACCTAAAACCACTTTGCTTATCTTCACTAAGGCTATCAATAAATTACTCCACAGGCAGACTCTAAACCACCACTACCCAGCTTTACATTCAAACACTTACGGGAGAGAAGAGAGAAGTGAATGTATTGTGCTTGATAATAGAAATGATGAGTCTACTTATATACGGAAGGCAATATAGTAACTAAGTGGTAGTTGAGAGTTTTAGTTGCTACTAGCTACACCTTTCGTAATTTGTGGCGCTCGCCTTATCGCGTTGTGCTAAGTTCGAGTGTGAAAGAAACGGCGAAAAACTTGCTCCGTTTCACTTCGCTTCGGACACTTCGCCTAAAACCTCTTTCACACTCTTCACTAAGCACATCAATAAATTACTCCAGAGGTAGACTAGTATCAACTAGAACTCCCTCTTCTACTTAGATCCCCAGTTTGACTATTTGGCAAACACTTGGGGGAGAAAAGAGAGAAGTGAATGTATTGTGCTTGATAATAGGAGTAATGAGTGATAAAGTTTATGGATAATAAAAGAGGTGTTGCAATGGAGTTGCAACACCTTTTTGGGTTGTTTTGAATATTAATTATAGCAGCGTGGTAATACGTCTTCGATGTTGTTGATACGGTTTAAGTTAAAGTATACAATTTTGTGTGTGCATGGGTTAACAGTTTTAATGAAGTATTTACCTATGCTAACGATTACAACACACATTTTGCAGCTTCGGGTGTAGATGATAACTCTTTGATTTGTAAGTCTGCAAGCAACTTCTCTAAGACTTTCTACACAATTATAGTCATTATTATTGATATTTGGGCAAGAGATGCCAGCGCGTCCACCAGTATCACATTCATCAAAGTCATTATCAAAGTTATTATTAAAGTTATTACCATTGCATTTACATTTATTGCAGCTACATGTGCGGCAATCGCAGCAGTTACGGCGTTCGCAGCAATCATTATCAAAAGAACGTGTTAAGAACGTTCCATTATTTTTACAACAACTCATATTAAGTCCTCCTTATTTGAAATGAAATATTGTGCTAAGAGAAATTAGCATTGAGGTAAGCATTCTTCAATATAGTCAATACGATCAAAATTAAAGTATCTAATGTTTCCACAGCCAAGTTCGATAGCTCTTAAATAGTAAGGGCAAACTTGAACAACGATAACGCAATAACAACAGCCATCAGAATGAATAATTGTTTTTTGATTTACGAGACAAGCTAAGTCATGTTGATATCCCATATAAATACCTCCTAAAGTTATAAATGCACTAATACATATAGAGAAGCGGGTAACCCGCGTTGTTTTCTCTTAGTATAAGGTATGAAAACTTTGGAATATATGTTACAAAGAAGGATAAAAAAATACATAATAACTGTTTTTGTAAAATTTAATATTATGAATTTTGTTTAATAATATTTTGCAATTTACTATTAAAATGTTATAATCTCTATATATCATAACGAGGAAGCTGAAAAACTAAGCTTTTCCTTAAATATAAAAAAGGGTAATTAGAAGGGAGATTTACATGTTTTATACTAGTACACGCAAACAACTCGAAGAAATTACAGCAACAAAAGCAATTTTACAAGGTATTTCAGAAGATGGGGGATTATTCGTTCCTAAAGCTTTACCAAAAATGGATTTTAAATTAGAAGAAATGCTTGATTGGAATTATCAAGAAATCGCATATCGTGTCATTAGATTGTTCTTTGAAGATATGAAAGAAGAAGATCTTAGATACTGCACAACACATGCTTATGATGCAAAATTCGATAGCGATGAAATCGTACCACTTGCTTCTACAAAGCATGCAAATTTCTTAGAACTTTTCCACGGTCCAACAATTGCATTCAAAGATATGGCACTTTCAATCTTACCTTACTTCATGTTAGTAAGTAAAAAATACAATAATGAAAAAGACGATATCGTTATTTTAACAGCTACATCAGGGGATACAGGAAAAGCTGCACTTGAAGGATTTAGTGGTGTAGAAGGTACAAAAATCATTGTATTCTTCCCAGAAGATGGTGTAAGTGATATCCAAAAACAACAAATGGTAACTACTGTAGGGGATAACACATTTGTTGTAGGTGTAAAAGGAAACTTCGATGACTGTCAAACAGGCGTAAAAGAGATCTTTGGAGATGTAGATTTCAAAAAAGAACTTGCAGACAAAAATTATAAATTCTCTTCTGCAAACTCTATTAATATCGGAAGACTTGTACCACAAGTAGCTTATTACTTTGCAGCTTACGCTAAAATGGTTAAAGCAGGCAAATTAGAACTTGGCAAAGAAATGAACGTTGTTGTACCAACAGGTAACTTCGGAAATATCTTAGCAGCATACTATGCTAAAAACATGGGACTTCCTATTAAAAAATTAGTATGTGCTTCTAATACCAATAAAGTATTATTTGATTTCTTAGAAACAGGAACATACGATAGAAATCGTGAATTCCATTTAACAAGTTCACCATCTATGGATATTTTAATTTCTAGTAACCTTGAACGTTTACTTTACCATGTAAGTGGAGAAAATACAGAAAAAGTATGTGAACTTATGAATGCGCTTAAAGAAAAAGGTGTGTATAGTGTAACAGATGAAATGCGCAAAAATATGGCAGACTTCTACGGTGGATATGCAGATGATGCGATGACTAAAGAAGTAATCAAAAAAGTATACGATGAAGAAGGATATCTCATGGATACACATACAGCAGTAGCTTACAGTGTATATGAAAAATATGTAGCAGATACAAAAGATGAAACACCTACAGTGATTGTATCTACAGCTAGCCCATACAAATTCACAAGCAGTGTTATGACAGCTGTTTCAGATCAATATGAAGGAATTGATGACTTCACATTATTAGAAGAAATGAAAAAACTTGAAAATGGGTATATGCCAAAAGCAATGGATGGTATTGCAACTCGCGAAATCAAACATAAAAATGTT
>USPX01000072.1 GCA_900556665.1 uncultured Eubacteriales bacterium | reverse complement strand
TGTATCTATTCAAATGGAAGGTAAAGATGGACAAGAAAAGATTGCTGAAATGATTACAGCACTTAGAAATAATCCACCAACAGAAGTTGATGGTGTAGCAATCAACGTAGCAGAAGACTACAAATTATCTACAAGAAATGATAAAGTAGCAGGTACAATAGAGACAATCAACTTACCAAAATCTAATGTACTTAAATTTATCTTAGCTGACAACAGCTGGTTTGTAATTAGACCATCTGGTACAGAACCAAAAGTAAAAATTTACGCTTCAGTAGTAGGCGAAAATGCAGCAGATGCAGAAGCTAAAAGTGCAAAGTTCGTTGATGCAATCAAAAAAATTCTCAACGTATAATATATAAGTAAGTTCCGCTGAGGGGCTCCTATCAGAGGAGCCCCTCAGTTTTTTATACATAAATAATACTTAAATAAACACAATTAAATAACGCATATATAAGCTTGAAGTAGGACTGAAGGGGAACAGAGAAATTACTAGAAGGCACATAATAAGGACAATTAAATATTAACTAGATATGTAAAACCAACATTTAATTTATAAGTAATGTAGGGGGCATATAATGTTAAAAATAAGTCCAGTGTTTAAAGATTATATTTGGGGTGGTACAAAACTCAAGACTTTATATGATAAAAAAAGTGATTTAGATATTGTAGCTGAAAGCTGGGAACTTTCAACACATAAAGATGGTCAATGCACTATTGCACAAGGGCCAGATGCAGGTAAAACATTAGCTGAGTATATCAAGGAAAAAGGGGGCAATATACTCGGTTATCATGCAGAGCATAGTGATGAATTACCTATTTTAATTAAACTGATTGATGCAAGGGATAATCTATCCGTTCAAGTACATCCAGATGAAGAATTTGCAGCAACCTATGAAGGAGATCATGGAAAAACAGAAATGTGGTATATCTTAGAAGCTGAAGAAGGTGCACAACTTGTTTATGGTTTCAAAAAAGATATGACTAGAGAAGAATTTGAAGAACGTATTCAAAATAATACACTTACAGAATCATTAAACTATGTAGATGTTAAAAAAGGTGATGTATTTTTCATAGAACCAGGCACAATGCATGCTATTGGAAAAGGCATTCTTATTGAAGAAGTACAACAAAGCTCTAACGTAACTTACCGTGTTTATGATTATGGCAGAAAAGGTGCAGATGGCAAACCAAGACAATTACATATCGATAAAGCAGTTCAAGTTACAAACTTAGAGCAAGCCTATCACGCAAAAAGTGAATATACCCTAGAACAAGAAGACGGCTACGCAAGAGGAGTCCTTGCAAAATGCAAATACTTCATCGTAGAGCGCCTTGATATTACAAAAGAAATTGCCATGTACTGTGATGAAAACTCATTCCATTCACTTCTTGTAACAGAAGGAAATCTTAAAGTTTATTCAGATACAGAAACAATAGAGGCCAAAAAAGGCGATAGCATTTTCATCCCAGCTGCATCAGGAAACTACAAAATCCAAGGCAAAGGACAAGTTATCCTTTCAACAATCTAAGGGGAAAACATGAAAATAAATCCAAAACTTATTCAAATAGTTACAGTAGCAGCAATGATCCTAGGCGGCATTATTCTTTGTAGCCAGCTTTCACAACTCATCACCATGAACAAAACAGTCAAAGAAATTTCAAACATAAACAGTGAAGCCAGATTCACCCTAGAAGAAGATGCAAAAGTAAAAATTACTTACAGGTACGTAGTAGAGGAAGGCGGTTTCAATATCTTACTACAAAATCAAAACAATGAAATACAAAATCTAATCACAACCCAAAACAACGGCCAACAAACTCTCACGCTATCTCAAGGCACCTACACCATCCAAGTCAAAGCCCAAAAATTTAAAGGCCTATACCACATCAACGCATACAAATTATAAAAAACGCTTAGTGCACACAAAAATTAAATACTCCGTGTACTAAGCATTTTTTTTTATCTTTTATATCAATGTGGATAACTACTACTTTATTTTCTATCACTACAAATGTGGATAACTTTTCAAATTTAAAAAAATCTCAATCTGTGGATAAAAATCACACTCTTAGAAAACGTCTCAAAAACTTATTTTATCCACAAGCTTAATCAACGTTCACCAAAGCCCATTCAACCCTTGATTAAACAAGCACAGAAGAAGATTTTATCAAACCCTCACAAAAAATACAAGCTAAAAAAATATATATTATCGTGCCAATTCGCCCTCGGCAAACATAGTTCTAAAAGCCAAAAAACTCATTTCCTCGAAGCCTTGCCGACCCGTCAGTCATCGCCCTCTGGAGATATAGTTTTTAAGGTTAATAACTTGGTAGAAACGATTTTGGTTGAACCAGAGCGTGGATAAGTGGGGGAGAAAATTTTATCTAACCTTCGAACGAAGTGAGGGTTAAGGAAAATTTTACTCCCCCACTTATCCACGCGAAGTAAAAAACTTAAAAGTTTCCTTCCTAGTCCCCTTAAAAAATAAATCGGAAGAAATGTATTGTTTTTTCTCCTTTTTGGTTATATTTTATTAATAGGCATCAATAAAGATATATATGAAGACAAACACATCAAACATGGCTGTATGAATCTCATCTCTTACAATACAAAGATAGCAATATTGGAGTAGGAAGTAGATAGGAGGAGAATAATGAAAGTATTAATAACAACAGATGCGTTTTCACCGATGATTAATGGTGTTGTAACTTCTACAATGAATTTATATGAGGAACTTACCAATCTGGGGCATGACGTAAGAATCCTTGCATTAGCCAATGATCATCATTCAAGAAGAGTAGGTAATGTGTATTATATTCATTCTTTTGGGGTAAGTTTTTATCCAAATGCAAGAGCAACAGTGGTATATCGTAATCGCTACATTGATGAGATTATGGAGTGGCAGCCTGATATTATTCATACACAAACAGAGTTTTGTACGTTCTTTATTGCTAAACGTATTGCCAGAAAGTTAAATATTCCGATGGTTCATACATACCATACAATGTATGAGCACTATACAAACTATTTTATAAAAAGTGAAGTAGTAGGACATAAGGCAGTTGTACTATTTTCAAAGGAAATCATTAAAAATGTAGAAGCTGTTATAGCACCTACTATTAAAACTAAAAATACATTAGAACAATATGGCATACACACGCATATAGAGGTAATCCCAACAGGTCTTAAATTAGATAGATTCCAAGAAAAGATGTCTTCTGAAGAGCGCAGTAGACGCAGAAAAGAATTAGGGATAAGTGATAAAGATAAGGTACTCATTACGGTTGGAAGACTTGGTAGTGAGAAAAATATAGATGAAATCCTTGCGAATATGGTAGAAGTACTTAAAGAGCATAAGGATATAAAAATGCTGATTGTAGGTGATGGGCCTCATAGAGAAGCATTACAAGAAGAAGCAGAAAGACTACAGATAGCAGACAATGTTATTTTTACAGGTATGGTGCCAATTGAGGAGGTGCACAATTATTATAAGTTAGGTGATATTTTTGTAAGTGCCTCTATTAGTGAGACACAAGGATTAACTTATATAGAAGCACTTATTAGTGGCTTACCACTTCTATGTAGGCAAGATGATTGCTTAAATGGGGTTTTAATAGAAGGTGAAAATGGCTTTGCTTATAACACAAAGGAAGAATGCTTAGCATATCTTAAAAAGCTCTTAAACGATGAAGCATTATGCGCTAGATTAAGCGTTAATGCTGCAGAGGGTGCAGAAAAATTTAGTGCAAAAGCATTTGGTGAGTCTGCTGTAGCATTATATGAACGTGTTATAGATAACTATAAGAAAGAAAACAATGATTTAGAAAATACTATGAGTATGTAAAAGCATAACAATAAACTAATTGAAATAAATCTATAATCTAGATATAAAACAGGGGGATTAGATGAAATTATATATTAAGCAAAGAGTCTTTTCATGGACTGATTCATTTATTATCAAAGATGAAGCAGGTAATGACAAATACTATGGGAGATGTGAATTTCTATCTTTAGGACATAAACTTCATGTAGAAGATTGCTATGGGCAAGAAGTGATTTATATTGAGCAAAAGCTATTAACCTTCATGCCTAAGTTCAATATTTTTATAAGAGGAAGAGAGGTTGGTCAGTTAGTAAAGGAACTCACATTTTTCAAACAAGTATATACTGTACCTAATGCGGGAATTGAGGTTCGAGGGGATTTCTTTGCTCATGATTATAATGTATTACAATATGGCAGTTCCATTATGACATTAAATAAAGAATGGTTTACTTGGGGAGATAGTTATGTTTTAGATATTCCTGACCCAGCAGATGAACTAATGGGTCTTGCTATTATGTTAGCTATAGATTGTGCACAGTGTAATGCAAATAATAATTCTTAAAAAATAAAGCCATAGCTTACAACTTCTTGATAAGGAGTGTAAGCTATGGCTTTATTTTTTTGAGAAAAAATTATTTAAGAGATGATAGTAAACGATAAATAAGCAATTTGTATATTTGGTAGTAAATTATAAAGTTAAAGTGCTGATTATTTGGAAAATTTCAATAAATAAATTGACAATTGAAAAATAACAAACTATTATGAATGTAATAGGGTACTAACACACTTTAAAGTGCTAAAGGGGAGTTAACAAATTATTTAGCCAAATAAAAAGGAGATGGGGAAATGAAAGAATTGTGTTTGGTATTATTTATTGGCATTATGATTGGCGTGGGGATTTATAGTAAAACAAGAGTTAAGAGTACAAATGACTTCTTCTTAGGTGGAAGAAATATGGGCGGTTGGGTAAGTGCTTTTGCTTATGGTACTTCATATTTTTCAGCAGTTATTTTTATTGGTTATGCAGGTGCACAAGGATGGCAATTTGGGGTGCCTATCACTTGGATTGGAATAGGTAATGCAATTTTCGGCTGTTGGCTTGCATGGAAAGTACTTGCAAAACGTACACGTGAAATGACACACAAATTAGATGCAAAGACAATGCCTGAGTTCTTTGAAAAGAGATATCAGAGTAAAAATATGAAACTTGTAGCAGCAATCATTATGTTTATTTTCTTAGTACCTTATACAGCTTCTGTTTATAAGGGATTAGGATATATTTTACAAAGTTCATTTAACATTAGTTTTAACGTAGCGATTTTCTTTATGGCATTACTTACAGCTGTATATTTAATCTTAGGTGGTTATGTGGCAACAGCTATTAATGATTTAATTCAAGGTGTCATTATGATTGTAGGATGTATTCTTATGGTATTTTATGTAGTGAATCATCCAAACGTTGGTGGTTTAAGTGCAGGACTTCAAACGCTACAAGAACTTGATTCAGCATTAACAAGTCCATTTTCAGATAGCAATAGATTCTTACCTTTATTAGGGCTTATTTTAATGACAAGCTTCGGTGTATGGGGGCTTCCTCAAATGATTCATAAATATTATGCAATCAAAGATGAAGCAGCTATTAAAAAGGGAACTATTATTTCAACACTGTTTGCTTTAATCATTGGTGGTTCAGCTTATTTTACAGGTTCATTAGGACGTTTATTCTTCTTAGAAGAAACAACAGATGCAGCAGGAGTACTTCAAAAAGTAGCTGTTATGCCAGGGGCAACAATTGCAGCGCCTAATGCTGGAACATCAGATATGATTATTCCACTTATGTTAGAAAGTGCACTACCAGCCGCACTTATGGGGATTATCATTGTACTTATTTTATCAGCTTCAATGTCTACATTAGCTTCATTAGTACTCGTATCTAGTTCAACGATTTCTATCGACTTTATCAAAGGTTTTGTGGCACCTAAGATTTCAGATAAAGCAACAATGCGTACAATGAGAGTATTCTGCGTATTATTCGTAGGTTTATCTTATATCATGGCAATCTTCCAATCTAGTACAATTGTAAACTTAATGTCACTATCTTGGGGCGTTATTTCAGGTATGTTCTTAGGGCCATATGTATTCGGTTTATATTGGAAGAAGACAACAAAAGTTGGAGCTTGGGTAGGTTTCATAGCAGGTGGTTTAACAGTAGTTGCCGGCACAGTACTTGGGAATATGGGACTTTTACCAGCAGGTGTCACATCACCAGTTATCTCAAGTTTAGCAATGATTGTGTCTTGCATCGCTGTACCAGTAGCAAGTTTAGTAAGCACACAAATGAGCGAAGCCCATATTGTAGAAGTATTTGGTGAAGAGAAAGCTGTAAATTAAAAATAGAAATTAAAAAACATAAAGTATAACATAAGATAAAAATAAAAAGGTTAAAAATGCGATTTAAATATTAGAAATAGCATAATTAATTAACGTAAAATATATAATATTATAAAATTGTTTTGACAAATGGAATTAAAAAGAGTATACTAACGCTAACATAAATTTTAAACCGTTGATGAGGAGATAAAACTATTAGCGCCCTTACAGAGAGCTAGGGAAGGTGGGAGCCTAGCAGAAAGCGGAGTAGATAAATGGACCTCGGAGGGTTGAGTGAAAAAGTCTGTGATGGATTAAATGGGCCCTAGTAGCTTATACCGCAAGACCAGCGTTATCATAGGTCGGAATGTGATAGCATTCTATGAAGAGATGAGCACATTGTGCTAATCAAGGTGGTACCGCAGAGCATATGCATCTGTCCTTGGCTAAGGATGGGTGCTTTTTTATTTAATAGGATTCCACATAGAATGTTAAATCAGAAAGTAAATACTTTGAGGATTTTAGTAAGAAAGTAAAAATAGTAGAAGAGTATTAAGGAGGATTTAACATGAAAAAGAAAATGGCAATGATTTTAATGGCAAGTATGATTATGAGTTTAGGTGTTGGTTGTAGTAGTGGACCACAAGGCGGAGAAGCCAGTGAAGCAAATGAAACAACCCAAACAGCAGAAAAGACAGCACCAGCAGGAGCTAAAAAGGTTGCGATTATTCAATATGTAGAACACCCAAGTTTAGATACAATCAGAGAAAGTACTATTAGGGCATTAGCAGAAAAAGGTTTTGTAGAAGGGGAAAACATTACAATTGATTATCAAAATGCACAAGCTGATCAGTCAAACTTAAATTCTATCGCAAGTAAATTTGTAGGTGAGAAAGCAGATGTTGTTATCGCCATTGCTACACCATCAGCGCAAGTTATGGCAGCAGCTACTTCTGATATTCCAATTATCTTTTCAGCTGTAACAGATCCATTAGGGGCTAAACTTGTAGATAGCTTAGAAAGTCCATCTGGCAATGTAACGGGAACATCAGATGCGATTCCAGTAGATGAAACATTTGAACTTTGCAAGGCACTTACACCAGATGTTCAAACATTTGGTTTCTTATATTCAGCAGCTGAAATCAACTCTGAATCAGTAATTAATGAAGCAAAAGAAATTGCAAAAGACTATGGTTTTGATTATAAAGAAAGTACAATTACTGCAACTACTGAATTACAACAGGCAGCAGAGATTTTAGCAAGCAAAGTTGATGCGATCTATGTACCTATTGATAATAATATCGCTTCAGCTATGCCAGTGCTTTCAAGTGTTGGTAAGAAAGCGGGCATTCCAGTATATGTAGGGGCTGACTCTATGGTAAATGACGGTGGATATGCAACTGTAGGGATTAACTACGAAGACTTAGGTCAAAAAACAGGTGAAATGGTAGCGGACGTTTTAAATGGCAAAGCAATTAGTGAAATGCCAGTTGCTACATTAGATAATTTCTATAAAGTAATTAACAAAACAACAGCTAAAGCAATTGGGGCGCCAGAAACAGCAGAGGGTGCAATCATCGTAGAATAAATCAAACATCATTGAGTAAAAGGAGAGGAAAAAATGAATGCAACAATTGCAATGTCCGCTGTAGAACTAGGACTCTTATATACGTTACTGACTTTAGGATTATTTATCTCATATCGTATATTAGATATACCTGATTTAACAGTAGATGGAAGCTTTACTTTAGGTGCTGCAGTATCTGTAATTATCACAATGAAAGGAAGTCCAGAGCTTGGGATTTTAGCAGCGGCAGCAGCAGGGACTTTAGCAGGAATGGTAACGGCCATATTACAAACAAAACTTAAAATACAGCCTATCTTAGCAGGGATTTTAACAATGACTGGCTTATATTCTATTAACATTATGATTATGGGTAAGCCAAATTTATCTTTACTAGGGGAAGAAACTATTTTTACTAAGTTAAATACAGCTTTAGGTGGTGAAAATGCAGAAATAGTTATTGGGGTTGTGGGTGTAGCTATAATCTGTATTTTATTAGGCGTCTTTTTACATACAAATGTTGGGCTTGCTATACGAGCAACAGGAGATAATGAAGATATGGTACGTTCTTCTTCTATAAACGTAAATCGTATGAAAATTATAGGGCTTGCCCTTGCCAATGCATTAGTTGCTTTATCAGGTGCACTTGTAGCACAAAAGCAAGCTTCAGCGGATACAGGAATGGGAACAGGTATGGTTGTTATAGGAATTGCTTCGCTTATTATAGGTGAAGTTATCGTAGATAGCGTAGTGAAACAACGTGGTATTAAAGCTAATATTATAGCAGCTATCATTGGTTCAATTATTTACCGTTTAATTATTTCTTTAGCATTAACATTTGAGATTTCAGCTACAAGTATGAAATTAATTTCAGCAATTATCGTAGCCTTTGCAATTTCATATCCTGTGATTATTTCAGGAGTTAAGGACAAATTAAAACAACGTGCTAGAATGAAAGGAG
>USPX01000071.1 GCA_900556665.1 uncultured Eubacteriales bacterium | reverse complement strand
TACAGTAATTTCTGAAGAAGTAGGACTTGAACTTAAAGATGCTACAATGGATATGCTTGGTCGTGCAGCAAGCATTAAAGTTACAAAAGAAAATACAGTAATCGTTGATGGTGCTGGAGATAAAGATGCAATCAAAGAAAGAGTTGCACTTATCCGTAACCAAATTGAACAATCAACATCTGATTTCGATAAAGAAAAAATGCAAGAAAGAGTTGCTAAACTTGCTGGTGGTGTAGCAGTTATCAAAGTTGGTGCTGCAACAGAAACAGAAATGAAAGAAAAGAAACTTCGTATCGAAGATGCTTTAGCAGCTACACGTGCAGCTGTAGAAGAAGGAATCATCGGTGGTGGTGGTAGCACATATATCCACGTAGCTAAAGATGTAGCTAAATTATTAGATACAACTACAGGCGATGAAAAAACAGGTGTTAAAATCATCCTTGCAGCTCTTGAAGCACCACTTCGTCAAATCGTATTAAATGCAGGTCTTGAACCAGCTGTAGTAATCAACAAAGTTGCAGAACTTGCAGATGGTATTGGTTTCAATGCACTTACAGAAGAATATGTAAATATGATTGATGGTGGTATTGTTGACCCAACTAAAGTAACAAGAAGTGCGCTTCAAAATGCAACATCAGTAGCATCTACATTCTTAACAACAGAATGTATTGTAGCTGATATTAAGAAAGATGAACCAGCTATGCCAGCAGGTGGCATGGGTGGTATGGGCGGAATGGGAATGATGTAATCCCACCCCATGGCACAGGTTATAATTAAATATAGGTATAACTAACATGAGAAGTAACTAGCTAGAGATATTAGCTAGTTACTTTTTTTACTGGGAGGTTTATGAATGAAGCCTAAGAAGAGTTGCTCAAAAAAGATACTAGGATTTAGTTGTATAATGCTTATATGTTTCATGTGTGCAGGTTGTACAAGTGAGGAAGAAAAGCAAGAAGCTATGAGGCAGGAAATACAATTAGAGAAGAAAATGAAGCAAAGAATAAAAGATAATGCAAATGATCAACAGGCTGTTTTAGAGCATCGTGAGAGTGATAATAAAGATGCACATAAGCCTAAAATCATTATAGGAGAAAGAGAACAAAAGGGGAGTAGTCAAAGTGTTAGTATTATAGAAGAGGCAGAAGAAAAAGAAAGTGGTAATGGTATTATATATATGGTACCACCTAAAGAATCACAAGATGTTATCGAGATAAAACCAAAAGAAAATAATGATACAATTGACCTTGAGAAAAAAAGTACTAATAATGGGGTTACAATTACAAAGGAAAATAATGATGATATTGAAATCAAGAGAGATTATGAATCAGATGTAATCATTAGGTAAGAGGTTAATACCACTTATCTGCTTAGTAAATAATAAGACCAAGTTGATTAAAATTTAAGATTAATAGCATTGATTGAGATTGTATCATATAGGTATGCTAGAAGTAAGGGGTTGTAAATTTTATAAAATTATTATATTAGTAATTTGATTGAAAATGAATAATGTATAGCAAATAAGCTCAATAAGTATTCTACTTATTGAGCTTATTTTAATGTAAATAGTATGATATTTATAAAATAAATAGCTTCTAAAATAGTCCAAGTATGCCGCAACCTAACACAATAAAGGCAAAGATAATACGATAAATTGCAAAGACCTTCATAGGTTTTTTCTTAAGATAAGTTAAGAAGCCATCAATAACTAAAAGAGCAACAATGAATGAAACCACGAAGCCTACGCCTAGAGCAGTCCATTCTGACCCTGTTAAAGTATTTTGTGCCTTTAAGACATTAAGTAATGCTTGACCAAACATAACAGGGATAGCAAGGAAGAATGAGTATTCAGCAGCAGCTACTGTTGAGAGGCCAGCTACCCATCCGCCTATAATTGTAGAAGCTGAACGAGACATACCAGGTACCATAGAAAGCACTTGGAAGAGACCAACGATAATGGCAATTTTAGGTGTAATGAGTGTATCTGATAAAGACGTTGTCTGATTACCACGTAACTTGCTTTCAGCATACATCATCCAGAGACCACCTATAAAGAGCGCACAAGCTACTACAAGAGGATTAAAGAGTTTAGCCTCTATTAGGTCATCAAAAGGGATACCGATGGCTGCAGCAGGTACACAAGAGATTGCTACCATGCCCCAGAAGTAGATACCACTTTTTTCAGTAGGAACATTTTTACTTGGGAAAAGGTGAACCACTGTATCAATGATTTTTTTACGATATAAAACAAGTACAGCTAAGATGGCACCAAGCTGAATAACCATAGTGAACATATTTGCAAAGTCTGTATTACTAGAGAAGCGAAGTAAGTTTCCAAAGATGATTAAATGGCCTGTTGAAGAAACAGGTAAGAATTCAGTAAGCCCTTCTACAACACCGAGAATAGCGGCTTTTAACATAAATAAAAAGTCCAATGGAAGTCCTCCTTAAAATTTGAAATTATTTATATTCTTTTTACTTGCCTTTATTATAATATTTTATGAGGACAGGTACTATATTTATTACACAGTATTTTATCAATAAGTAAGCCTATTAAAATTGGATAGTATTGAAAAAATGTGTATTTTATAGTATTTTTATATAGTAGAGTAGTGTTTTATATACAATGTGAATTGCTTAAACAATACTCCGTACATATTTGGCTCAACATATAATTAGTTTTGTTGATTGAGTAACTATATTTTAGTGGAAGGATGAATGGGAAAATGATGACAGCAACTTTTAAAGAGTACATGATTAAACAAAAAAAATCACCAAAAGATGTACTTATGCAAACATTAATTGTGGTGAGTGCGATTGCAATTATTCTATTAGGAATGATTTTTGGGGGAGCACTACTTGGACCGATTATTACAATCATCGCATTGTTAGGTGCTGGATATTTATTCATTATGTTTAGTAGAGAATATGAATATATACTTACAAATGAAGAATTAGACATTGATGTAATCTATAATCGTTCAAAAAGAAAAAGAGTAACAACAGTTAACTTAAGAAAAATCAGCATTATGGCACCAATAGATGATGCAAATCACCGCCATGAACTTGAAGGACAAGGCGTTAAAAAAGTAATTAATGCAAGTGATAATTCAAATGATCAGAATACATATGTAATCATTGGCGATACACAATATGGAGCAACTAAAATCCTTATTTCACCTAGCAAAGATTTCTTAGATGAAATGTTTAAACAAGCACCTAATAAAATTATTCGTAGAATGTAAGAGATATAAAATAGATAAATTTTAGAGGTAGTACGCACTAGAAAAGTGTGTGCTACTTTTTTAAATTTATACATTTATAATGCATACATAATAAAGTACATTAAGGGAAAACTATGTATTTTAATTAGGATATATACCGCGTATAAGAACAAGTAATTTTATGCATGATACAAAGAAGTAGAGAAGTAAGGTAAACTAATAGAACAAATGTCTGTGATAGGAAAACATTAAGAGAAAAAAATCGAATATTACTGAGATGAAGGAAGAAAAAGAGAATACAGTACTTTTTGACATCATTATATTTATTTACAATAAATATAATGAGAATTAGGTAAAAGTCAACAAAATATACAAGGTTTTTGAGGTTTCTAGAATACGCTTGACAATATATCTTAAAATATGATAAAGTGTACAAAATAAATTTATATTGTTTAAATGTTCGGTTTTTATTTAGAAAATAAAAACATTTATCATAACTTTAGGAGGCAATGAAATGGCAAAGATAGTAAAAGAAGGAATCACATTTGATGATATTTTATTAATTCCAGGATACTCTAATGTATTACCTAAAGAAGTAGATTTATCAACCAAGCTTACTAAAAAAATAAAATTAAATGTGCCTTTTATGAGTGCAGGTATGGATACAGTAACAGAAGCTAGAATGGCAGTTGCTATTGCAAGACAAGGTGGTATTGGTATTATCCATAAAAATATGTCTATCGAAGAGCAAGCAGATGAAGTAGACAAAGTGAAGCGTTCTGAAAATGGTGTTATTACAGATCCATTTTCATTAAGTCCAGAACACTTTGTATATGAAGCAAATGAGCTTATGGCGAAGTTTAGAATCTCAGGGGTTCCAATTACTGAAGATGGTAAACTCGTAGGTATCTTAACAAACCGTGACTTACGTTTTGAAACAAACCATAATCGTCAAATTAAAGAAGTTATGACAAGTGAAAATCTTATTACAGCACCAGAGGGAACAGATTTAGTAGAAGCTAAAAAAATCCTTTCTGAGCACCGTATTGAAAAATTACCAATCGTAGATGAAGAAGGTAATTTAAAAGGACTTATTACAATTAAGGATATTGAAAAAGCTATTATGTATCCTAAAGCAGCTAAAGATGCTCAAGGTAGACTTTTAGTAGGAGCGGCTGTTGGTGTAACAGCAAATATTTTAGACCGTGTGGATGCCCTTGTAAAAGCTAAAGTTGACGTTATTACAATTGATACAGCTCACGGACATTCTCAAGGTGTACTTGATACAGTTAAAAAGGTTAAAGAAAAATATCCAGAACTTCAAATTATTGCAGGTAACGTAGCGACAGCAGAAGCAACAAGAGCATTAATTGAAGCAGGAGCTGACTGTGTTAAAGTTGGTATCGGACCTGGTTCTATTTGTACAACTCGCGTGGTAGCAGGTGTAGGTGTTCCTCAAATTACAGCTATTGAAGAATGTGCAGCAGCTGCAGCTGAATATGGCGTACCAGTTATTGCTGATGGTGGAATTAAATATTCTGGAGACGTAGTAAAAGCAATCGGAATGGGCGCTAGCGTATGTATGATGGGATCAATGCTTGCTGGTTGTGAAGAAAGTCCAGGAGCAGTTGAATTATATCAAGGAAGAAAATATAAAGTATATCGTGGAATGGGATCAATTGCAGCTATGGAAAAAGGAAGTAAAGATAGATACTTCCAAGAAGGTGCTAAAAAATTAGTTCCAGAAGGTGTAGAAGGACGTGTAGCTTATAAAGGATATGTGGCTGATACAGTATTCCAAATGGTAGGAGGCCTTCGTGCTGGTATGGGATATGCAGGAGCTAGAACAATTGATGAACTTAGAGAAAAAGCACAGTTCGTGAAAATTACAAGTGCTGGACTTAAAGAAAGTCATCCACACGATATTCAAATTACGAAAGAGGCACCTAACTATAGTGTAGATTACTAAGAGGGTGCGGGATTTCGAGTGGGCATATCCTTCGCATTTAAACTCCGTAATGTTAACAGCTTCTAAATTCATATTTTTAAAATATTCATTAAGAATCTGTAAACATTACTACGAAATCAATGCTATGGATATGCCCACTCATAACCCCTACTCTATTTATGGTATAAAAATATAGAAAAGTGTATAAAAATGTTATAATATAGTTTCATACAAGTTTGTTTTATAAATTGAAGGAGGAATAAGAAAAATGAAACATGAACTGGTAATCGTTTTGGATTTTGGTGGACAGTATAACCAGCTTATTGCAAGACGTGTAAGAGAGAATAATGTGTATTGTGAGGTTCATCCTTATAATATTGGTATTGATAAAATTAAAGAAATGAATCCTAAAGGGATTATCTTTACAGGTGGTCCTAATAGTGTATATGCTGAAGATTCACCAGTTTGTGGTAAAGAAATTTTTGAATTAGGTATTCCTGTACTTGGAATTTGCTATGGTTCTCAACTTATGGCATTCCTTTTAGATGGAAAAGTAGAAACAGCTCCTGTAAGTGAGTATGGAAAAACAGAAGTTAATGTGGATACTACATCTAAATTATTTGAAGGAGTATCACCTTCTACAATTTGCTGGATGAGTCATACAGATTATATTGCTAAAGCACCATCTGATTTCAAAGTTACAGCACATACACCTGTATGTCCAGTAGCAGCTATGGAAAACGTAGAAAAAGGACTTTATGCAGTACAATTCCATCCAGAGGTTATGCATACACAAGAAGGTATGAAAATGCTTTCTAACTTCGTTAAAAACATTTGTGAATGTAAAGGTGACTGGAAAATGGATTCATTCGTAGAATCTACAATTACAGCACTTCGTGAAAAAGTAGGAAACGGAAAAGTATTATGTGCTTTATCTGGTGGTGTAGACTCATCAGTAGCAGCAGTACTTCTTTCTAAAGCAATCGGTAAACAACTTACATGTGTATTCGTAGATCACGGTTTACTTAGAAAAAATGAAGGTGATGAAGTAGAAGCAGTATTCGGACCAGAAGGACATTATGACCTTAACTTCATCCGCGTAAATGCACAAGAAAGATTCTACGAAAAATTAAAAGGTGTAGAAGAACCAGAAGCTAAAAGAAAAATCATTGGTGAAGAATTCATCCGTGTATTTGAAGAAGAAGCTAAAAAAATCGGTGCTGTAGACTATTTAGTACAAGGTACAATCTACCCAGACGTTATTGAAAGTGGACTTGGTAAATCAGCAGTCATTAAATCACATCACAATGTAGGTGGACTTCCTGATTGCGTAGATTTCAAAGAAATTATCGAACCACTTAGATTATTATTCAAAGATGAAGTACGTAAAGCTGGACTTGAACTTGGAATCCCAGAATACTTAGTATTCAGACAACCATTCCCAGGCCCAGGTCTTGGAATCCGTATCATCGGAGAAGTAACAGCAGAAAAAGTACGCATCGTACAAGATGCTGACTTCATCTACAGAGAAGAAATCGCAAAAGCAGGTATCGACAAAGAATTAGGTCAATACTTTGCAGCTCTTACAAATATGCGCTCAGTAGGTGTAATGGGAGACGAAAGAACATACGACTACGCAGTAGCCTTAAGAGCAGTAACAACAAGCGACTTCATGACAGCAGAATCAGCTGACCTTCCATGGGAAGTACTTGGAAAAGTAACAACAAGAATTGTCAACGAAGTTAAAGGTGTAAACCGTGTACTCTACGACTGCACAGGAAAACCACCAGCAACAATTGAATTTGAGTAATCACGAAAGCATGTAGCCATGCAAAAAAAATAAAGGCATCAATACACGTTGAGAGCTTGCTCTCATAAGTGTGTTGATGCCTTTATTTTTTTATAGGGCGAAGCCCGTGTAAAGAGTAGTTTGACGCGGTTTTTGTCAAACTACTCTTTACGCATGGCTACGAGCCCAGCAGAAAAACTAGGAAGTAAT
Organism: uncultured Eubacteriales bacterium; assembly: GCA_900556665.1. The sequence goes on along the minus strand of USPX01000071.1, from coordinate 1,751 downwards.
AGCTTGCTCTCAACTGGGGATTTTCATATTTCTAAGCATAGGGCGCAGGATAAATCAGTGAGATGAAGCGGAGCGGAGTCGAACTGAATTTATCCGTAGCCCAATAAAATAGTGTTATGACATGGTTTTAGTCATAACACTATTTTATTGCACGGCTGATAACCCGTAAGAAAAACGAGAGAGTGAAAGACTAGAAAGTAGTCTCCCATAAGGAGAACTTGCTCTCGTAAGGTGTATGAGGCTTATATTTTTTTATAGGGCGAAGCCTGTGTAAAGAGTAGTTTAACATGGTTTTGATCAAATTACTCTCTACGCATGGCTATCAACCCGGCAGAAAAAGGTGTAGAAGTAAGATTAAGCTCATATGTGTATGCCATTTTTACAAGCTGGCTGAATTACTTATATATTAAGTAATACCATTTAACTTAGCAGAAATATAATAGATTGGGGATATGAGTCATGTTTGAAGGATAGATATACTGCTGCAAATACTTAAAAAGGTTAAGAAATACAACAAGATTAGTGTAAACTTTACACGAAAAACAATTAAGAGCAGCCCTCTATTCTAAAATAGAGAGTTATTTAAAATAACTCATTATTACTAGAAAAATTTAGTCTTAAGTCAAACTTTGCAAGAGTATTTTTAAATAATATATAAAGTTGTATATTCTGAATATAGTGTTATTTGTATTTGTTTAGAGTATAATAAAGTTAGATTAACTATGCTAAATTAATAAGGGAGTGATTAGGTGTGGAGGCGAAAGAAAAAAGGATAAATGAGATACTTACAGAAAATAAACTATATGAGATACCTACTTATCAAAGGCCATATTGTTGGGATGAAGAAAAGGCAAAAGAATTAATTGATGATATATATGGAGCATTTGAACGTAGGGAACAAGAATATTTTATTGGTTCAATAATTACAATAGAGAAAAATGAGGGAGAAAAATGAGGGAGAAAAAGTATATGAAGTAGTTGATGGGCAACAACGGTTAACAACGCTAAATATTATATTTGCTGTATTAAAACATATTATAAAGAATAACACAAGTATTGAGGATATACAAAAAAGGTTGATGCCGATAAATCCATATACAGATGAAGCAGAGAAGCCACGATTAATGATAAGAGAACAAGATAGAGAATTTTTTAATACATATATACTATGTGGAGAAGAACTGCCAAATGAAACACAGGAATTAACTGAAACACAGCGACTATTTATTGATAATTTCAAAGCGATAAAAGAATATCTTGATGGTAAGGAAGAAGTAGAATTAAGACTACTAACACAATATATATTAGAGAAAGTATATGTTGTATTAGTAATTACTAATAGCTTAACTTCTGCATTTAGGCTATTCAATGTGTTAAATGCAAGAGGAATGTCATTATCTAATGGAGATTTGGTAAAAAATAAATTGTTTGAATGCGCAAGCTATAAACCAAGTGAGAAGAAAGTTATTGAAAATGCTTGGAATAAATTAGAAGAGTTAATTGGGATCAAAGATTTAGATATATTTTTAGGACATTTGAGAACGGCTATAAAAGGTAAAAAGGCACAAGAAACTCTTTATCAAGAAATTGATACTGTTATTGATAAGGATTATAAAAATTCACCGGCAAAGTTTGGACAAGTAGTAGTTAGTTTTGCCCATAATTATGTGAAGATTCAAGATAATGATTTTGGTGAAAAAGGAGTGAGTAAGTATCTTAATTCCTTGAAAGCAGTATTACATGATGAGTGG
>USPX01000070.1 GCA_900556665.1 uncultured Eubacteriales bacterium | reverse complement strand
TTATTCAACTTCCTAAGAAAATGGATGATTTAGAAGGTGTAACAGGACTTCGCGTTGTAATTGATGAAAATAGTTATGTATATATTCCAGGGGAAGATTTAGAGGCCCTTGCAGGACTTAGAATTAGAATTGAACGTTTACATGATAAAAAAGGCTATGATATTAGTTTTATTAATGAAAATGGTGAAATCATTCCACAACTTGATCAAACAATCACATTTGCATTTAAAGCAAAAGATGAGTTTACAACAGTTGTTAAAATGAATGGTGAAGAAGAACAAAACTGGGGTGGGCAATATGAAAGTGCTACAAGTAGCATTTCATTTGGAACAAAATACTCAGGGATCTATAAAATCGTAGATAACAATGTGAAGATTAGAGATATCGCTCATCTACCAAAGAAACAACAATCAGCTATTAAATTCATGGTATCTAAAGGCTATTTAATACTTGAGAATGATTGCTTCAATCCAGAACACACATTCTCACGTTATGAATTCGCTGAAGCACTTGTAAAAATGTTCTTTGCTTTAGATACATCACTTCAAACAGAGTTTAAAGATGTACCAGTAGATAGTAAATACTACCCATATGTAGCATCAGGTGAAACTTATGACATTATCAAAGGTTTCCAAGATGGCACATTTAAAGGAGATACAAAAATTTTAAGAGAGCAAGTTATTTCTTTATGTGCAAGAACAATTGCTGATCAAAAAGGTTATGTCTATCCAGAACATGCAGAAGACTATTTAAAGTTTGCTGATGTAGATGAAATCGGTAAATGGGCAACAAATGATATTGCCTTAGCCGTACAAAGTGGTTTAATTACATCTGGTGGTAGTTTAACACCAAAAACACAAATTACAAAAGCGGAAAGTGCAGAAGTTTTATATGAACTCTTCATGCTTTTATATGAAACAACACCAGATAACGTAGCAGAAATGCCAGTAGAACAAAAAACATATTCTATTTTAGGTACATTCCTTGTACTTGCATTAGTTTTATTACTTATTTGGAAAGTAATTAAAAGATTTGTAATCGCTCTTACAACCCTTGCATGTACAATTGCAATCATCATTGCAATTTATATAGGGTTTGGAGGATTTTAGATTCTAAATGGTCCACTGGGGTAGTGAGGGCTTAGAACTGCTCCTTCCGTAATTTATGATAGTCTAAGTTCGATAGTCAAAGAAACGCTGTGAACTCGCAACGCGATAAAGCGTGCGCTGCTCAAACAGCACAGCTAAAGGCTCTTTGACTATCTTCACTAAGACTATCATGAAATTACTCCACAGGCAGTTTCTAAGCCCTCACTACCCCAGCTATCATTTAGAAACTTTGGAGGAAAGAAGTAAAAGTTAATGTATCCACTTTGATGATAAGTGTAGATTTTAGAATATTTATAGTTTGATTTATACTTGAATGTGATGAGAAGGGAGTTAACTTGAAGTTATTTATAATTTCAAGTTAGCTCCTTATTTTTTTAGTTGACAACATGTTAAGTGTTTCTATATGAATACACCATATGCTATAGCGATAATAGGCGTAACCATTATATAATAGTGTATATAGTTACATTTATATATAACGTTATCAATAACGAAGGAAAATAGCATATACATGGAGGGGAAAATGGGTAATATGATGAAGCACGATTTAAGTTGGTTACAAAATCCGGAGGTATTTGAAGTAAATCGCATGGCACCTCATTCAGATCATAAGTATTTCACCACAATGCATGATGCTAGGGCGAATAATTGTAGTTTCAAAAAGTCCTTAAATGGGGTATGGAAGTTTGCTTATGCAAAAAATATACAGGCAGCACCAGTAGATTTTTACAAAATAGATTATGATACAAAAAGTTGGGGGAGTATACAGGTTCCAGGACATATTGAGCTACAAGGTTATGATAAACCACAATATGTCAATACAATGTATCCTTGGGATGGTCACGAAAAATTAGTGCCACCTGAAATTCCTTCTATCTACAATCCAGTAGGAAGTTATGTGACGGAATTTGAAGTGCCTAAAGGGTGGAAAAATAAACCTTTATATATTTCTTTCCAAGGGGTAGAATCTGCTTTTTATGTATGGCTTAACGGAGAGTTTGTAGGCTATAGTGAAGATAGCTTTACACCAGCTGAATTTGATTTGACTCAAGTTGCAAAGGCGGGTAAAAACAAATTAGCTGTCATGGTGGTGAAATGGAGTAGCGGCAGCTGGCTTGAAGATCAGGATTTTTGGAGATTCTCAGGAATCTTTAGAGAGGTCTATCTATACACGCTACCTAAGTCACATATAAGTGATGTAAGGGTAGTAACAGATTTAGATGATGCTTATCAAAATGCTACCCTAAAGGTAGATTTAAAAGTAGAGGGGAATCTCTTTTGTGAAGTAGAACTTATGCTAGAAGATAGACAAGGCCAATGCATTACATCAGCTGTAAAGGAAAGTGCAGCCAATATGCAGTTTGAAGAAGAGGTAGTAGCGCCTTATTTATGGAGTGCTGAAAGCCCTTATTTATACGATATGACACTTTTAGTGAAAGAAAAAGAAAGTGGTGAAGTGATCGAGGTTGTCACACAAAAAGTAGGTTTTAGAAAGTTTGAGCTGAAGGATAAAATCATGTGTCTCAATGGTAAACGTATAGTTTTTAATGGCATCAATAGACATGAGTTCAGCTGTCATGATGGGCGATGTGTAAGTAAGGAAGAAATGCTTTGGGATGTACAAACTATGAAACGCTATAATATCAATGCGGTGAGAACATGTCATTACCCAAATCAAACTTATTTCTATGAGCTTTGTGATGAATATGGCTTATATCTTATTGATGAAGCCAACTTAGAAAGCCATGGTACTTGGCAGAAAATGGGGGCAGTAAAACCGGAACATGTAGTGCCTGGTTCTAGGCCAGAGTGGAAAGGTGCAACCCTTGATCGCGCTAAGTCTATGTTAGAACGTGATAAGAATCATCCAAGTATTTTGATATGGTCTTGTGGTAATGAATCCTTTGGTGGTGAAAATATTTATAAAATGTCTCAGTACTTTAGAGCAAATGATAAGACGCGCCTTGTGCAATATGAAGGCGTTTTCCATGATAGAAGTTTTAATGAGACAAGCGATGTAGAAAGTCAAATGTATCCAAGAACATGGGATATAGAAAAATATTTATTAGATAATCCCAAGAAACCATTTATTTGCTGTGAATATACCCATGCCATGGGAAATTCTAATGGTGGGATGGACCGATATGTGGCATTAACAGAGAAGTACCCAATGTATCAAGGTGGATTTATTTGGGATTTTATTGACCAAGGATTATTAACAGAAACGAAGTATGGTAAAAAGTATCTAGCTTATGGCGGGGACTTTGGGGATCGTCCTACAGATTATAATTTCTGTGTGAATGGAATTGTATTTGCAGATAGAAAAGTATCCCCTAAAATGCAGGAAGTGAAATATAACTATCAAATGTTTCACATAGAAGTCTTTAAAAATCAGGTAACTATTACAAATAAACATTTATTTATAGGCACGGAAAATTATAGGCTTTATTTTGAAGTTTTAAAATGTGGCAAGCTTTATGATGAGGGCACATTAGAAATAGATATTCCAGCAGGCGAGGCCAAACAAATAGATTTACCACTAGAAGAAATTACAGCACCAGGTGAATATGCAATTACTGTTAAATTATGTCTTAAAGAAGATACCTTATGGGCGAAACGTGGTCATGAAGTAGCCTTTGGACAAATGGTTTATAAAGTGCAAGAGGAAGCTCAGAGTATGACAAGTGAAAAAGTAACAGTAGCCGATTGTGATGTTAACTTTGGTGTAAGAGGTGAGCACTTCCACATTATATATTCTAAATCTTATGGTGGTATGATTTCGTATAAATACAAAGGGAAAGAATGTATTTCAGCCATGCCAATGCCTAACTTCTGGCGAGCACCTACAGATAATGACAAGGGGAATAAGATGGCCCATCGTTATGCACAGTGGAAAATTGCTAGTTTATATCCTATTGTAAAAGACATTAAGACAAGCTGGGATGAAAAACAAGCTATCATTACTTATATTTATGAATTACCTACTGTGCCAGTAGCCACTTGTCAGGTAACTTATACAACTTATGGAGATGGGGAAGTACAGGTAGAAATGAAGTATGAAGGTACTTTAGGTTTAAGTGAAATGCCTGAGTTTGGCATGCTGATGAAAGTGCCAAATACATATAATCATGTCACTTGGTATGGCTATGGCCCAGATGAAAACTATAGTGATCGCAGACAAGGTGCAAGACTTGGTGTATTTAAGAATAAGGTAATTGATAATGTATCTCCTTATGTTATCCCACAAGAATGTGGGAATAAAACAGGTGTAAGATGGGCGAAGGTAACAGATGGTAGGGGAGAAGGGATTCTCATCAAATCAGATGAAATGGAATTTTCAGCTCTGCCTTATACACCTCATGAATTAGAAAATGCTACCCATCACTATGAATTACCTAAATCAATGCATACTGTACTCAAGATGAGTCTTAGACAAATGGGAATAGGCGGAGATGATAGTTGGGGGGCATGTACACTAGATGAGTATCTTATACCATCTCATGAAAACATGTCTTTCAAATGGAGTATGAAAGCTATATCTGAGTAAAAAGAAAAATTAAGTTGTTTATAATAAGCGTAGAAATAGAGGACTGTCACGAAGTGAGAGATAATTTCATGGCAGTTCTTTTTATATGCCAAATTTTGAGAGTTGTAAACTAATGATAAAAAATATCATTTACATATTGAAAAATTACAAGTATATCAATATAATAAGAGTGAAAGAAAAATGAAAATCATTATTAAAATATAAAAGTGCTAAATATGGATAAATAAAAAACAGTTAGATGTAATATGTTAAAGTAGGAGGTATAATATGGCAACAATTATAGTAGGAGCTATTTTAGTTTTGGCAGTTGGATTAGTTATTCGTAAAATGATTAAAGATAAGTTATCTGGTAAGTGTCATTGTGGTTGCGATAGTTGCAGTAGTAGCTGTCATTCAATTAATAAGAAATAACGTTTAAAGTACAAAAAATATTAGATTATTGCTCGAAACAATATAATAATTCATTTTTGAGCTTAACTACAATAGTAAAGGAAATAATATCAATATTTACATTTTGCCTGATAAAGGGTAGGATTGAGTAGCAAATAAAAGTTTAGATTAAGGAGAATAGCATATGACATTGGCAGATTTAGAGATAGGTAAAGATGCGATTATCGAAAGTGTAGCATGTAGTAGTGAATCACTGAGAAGGCATATACTAGATATGGGTCTAACGCCTGGCACAGAGATTACGGTAATCAAGATGGCGCCTATGGGAGACCCGATTCAAATTAGGGTAAGAGGGTATGAACTTACACTTCGTAAAGAAGATGCAGCATATATCGCACTTAAAGATATACATACAGCCCATGAGGACATTAAAAAGTATAAAGATAGAATTAAAGTAGTTGCCCATCCTCAAAAAGGTGAGGTGGGAAGATATCCACTTAAAAAGAGTGGTAGAATTGTACCAGATAATGAAGTGTTAAAGTTTGCTTTAGTAGGTAATCAAAATTGTGGCAAGACGACATTATTCAATCAATTAACAGGATCTAATCAACATGTAGGGAACTTCCCTGGGGTAACAGTAGACCGTAAAGACGGTATGATTCGAAAAAATAAAAATACAAATGTAACAGACTTACCAGGAATTTATTCACTATCACCTTATACAAGTGAAGAGATTGTAACAAGAGATTTTATATTAAACGAAAAACCACACGGTATTATTAATATAGTAGATGCTACCAATATTGAACGTAACTTATATTTAACTATGCAGCTTATTGAATTAAATATTCCTATGGTACTGGCATTAAACATGATGGATGAAGTGAAAGAAAATGGTGGCACTATCATGATTAATGAGTTAGAAGGTTTATTAGGTATACCAGTTGTGCCTATTTCAGCGGCTAAAAATGAGGGGATTGATGAACTTATACAACATGCGATTCACGTAGCTAAATATAGAGAACATCCTGGTCGCATGGATTTTTGTAGTGAAGAGAGAAGTGGAGCCATTCACCGCTGTATTCACGGAATCTTACATCTAATAGAAGATCATACAAAGCGTGTAGGGTTGCCACCTAGATTTGTAGCTACTAAATTAGTTGAAGGTGATGAGCTCATTCTAGAAACATTACAATTAGATGAAAATGAAAAGAGAATGGTAAATCATATTATCTATCAAATGGAACAAGAAAGTGGTACAGATAGATTAGCAGCACTGGCTGATATGCGATTTAACTTTATTGAAGGGGTATGTGAACGTACAGTTGTAAAACCTCATGAGAGTAAAGAACATAAACGTAGTGTGGCTATTGATAAGATTCTTACAGGTAAGTATACAGCCCTTCCAACATTTGTGGGCATTATGGGCTTAATCTTTTGGCTTACATTTGGTGTAATAGGTGCGGCTTTATCTGACTTAATGGAAATGGGAATTGGATGGATTACAGAAATTTGTGATCATGCGTTAACCCATTATGGTATTAACCCAGTTATGCAGTCTCTTATCATTGATGGGATTTTTGCAGGGGTAGGAAGTGTGCTTAGTTTCTTACCAATTATCGTTGTATTATTCTTCTTCTTATCAATATTAGAAGATAGTGGTTATATGGCAAGGGTAGCCTTTGTAATGGATAAATTATTACGTAAGATTGGGCTATCAGGAAGAAGCTTTGTACCTATGCTTATTGGATTTGGATGTTCTGTACCAGCTATTATGGCCACACGTACATTGCCATCAGATCGTGATAGAAAGATGACAATTCTTTTAACACCATTTATGAGCTGCTCAGCTAAGCTGCCTATTTATGCTTTATTTACAGCAGCATTCTTCCCTAAATATCAAGCACTTGTAATGATTGGTTTATATTTAATGGGAATTATAGTGGCAATCTTCTTTGCATTAATCTTGAAAGAAACTACATTTAAAGGAGAGCCTGTACCATTTGTTATGGAGCTTCCAAACTATCGTATGCCAAGTGTAAAAAGTGTTATGCAGCTTATTGGTGATAAAGCTAAAGACTTTATATCTAAAGCTTTCACAGTCATCTTCATTGCATCTATTTTGATTTGGTTCCTACAAAGCTTTGATACACGTTTAAATGTGGTAACAGATTCAGCAAATAGTATGTTAGCCTTATTAGGTGGACTTATTGCACCAATCTTTGCACCATTAGGCTTTAATGACTGGCGTATTTCTACTGCACTTATTACTGGTTTCACAGCTAAAGAAAGTGTAGTAAGTACATTAACAGTACTTCTAGGGGGCAGCACAGAAGGGTTAAATATGCTGTTTACTTCAAGTACAGCTTTAGTATTTTTAATCTTTTCACTGCTTTATACACCATGTGTTGCAGCCATTGCAGCAGTAAAACGTGAGCTTGGAAGAAGAGGGGCAATTATAGTAGTTGTTTTACAATGTGTGATTGCATGGTTTGTAGCCTTTGCAGTAAAAGTATTAGGCATATGGCTTGCCCTTGGCGTATTACTTGCAGTAAGTATAGTACTTATTATGAGTAGAAGTTTTAAAAAAGCAAAGTAATTAATTCTAATACAATATATTTCAGAAAGAACCAGAGAACCTAAATAAGGTTTTCTGGTTCTTTTATAGTAAGAGGGCAATTTAATATATTGTAGATTAATATAAAAAGAGATATAGTATATATAATTGGAAAAATTAATAAATTCTGTCTAAAATTGATAAGGAGTAGAATGTATGGAGGAGAGAGAAGAGGAAGCAGCACGTAAAGCAATTGATGAAGGATTAAGTGTATTTATAACGGTTGCAAGATTTCATGGTATAAGTATAGACCCAGCACAAATAGTACATGATTTAGCTATTGGCCCTAATGGAATGACGGAAATAGATATATTAAAGGCAGCTAAAAGAGTCAAGTTAAAAGCGAAAGCAGTAGGCGTTAAATTTGAGAAGCTAAAAAAATTGCGGGCACCACTTATTGTAGAAACTAAAGTAGGGGGATTTTTAGTAGTTGCTAGAATTTAAGAGGAGAAGATGTTAATTTTGCGTCCACAGAAAAGGTCACCAGAGGTAATTACACCAGAAGCCTTTGAGGAAGAGTGGAATGGACGTATTATATTGATGGCAACAAGGGATATGATCAATAAACAAAGAGAATTTGGGGTCAAATGGTTTATTCCAAGTATTATAAAATACAAAAAGCAACTTATAGAGGTTATTGTAGCAGCTTTAACATTACAGATTTTTGGATTATTTACACCGATTATGATGCAAGTCGTTATTGATAAAGTACTTGTACATAACAGTATGTCTACATTAAATGTATTAGTATTTGCTTTAGCTATTATTTACATATTTGAACTAATGATGAGTGTCCTTAGAACGTATATATTTACACATACAACCAGTAAAATAGATGTTATATTAGGGGCAAGACTTGCAAGACATTTATTTTCGCTGCCTTTAAGATATTTTGAATCAAGGCGTGTAGGGGATACCATTGCCCGTGTAAGAGAAGTTGAGAATATCAGGCAGTTTTTAACAGGGGCACCATTAACAGCAGTATTAGATGTGGCTTTTATCTTTATTTATATAGGAGTTATGTTACTTTATAGTGTGCCATTAACTTGGATTGTACTTGCTTCATTACCAGTGTTTGCAGCTATTTCTATTATTGTAACGCCATTACTTAGAGAACGTTTAGATGAGAAGTTTAGATGCGGCGCAGAATCTAACTCATATATGGTAGAAGCTGTAACAGGTGTACAAACTATCAAATCATTTGCGTTAGAGCCAAGTGTACAAAAGAAATGGGAGAATTTACTAGCACAATCTACAAAGGCTAACTTTAAAACAGCTATTTTAGGTGGAAATGCAAGTGCAG
>USPX01000069.1 GCA_900556665.1 uncultured Eubacteriales bacterium | reverse complement strand
TATAAGCGCCCAAGACATCTTTGCTCTGCGCATGTACAATGTGAACGGCATGCTTTTCTAAAACATACTTATCATACTGAGAAATCAACTTCTTTTCTTGCCAGATTTCATAAAAGAACTGCTTGTACCCTTTTTCCACAGTTTCACGTGTTTTATCATAGGACCTGAAGAAAACATTTTTTCCCCGCCGATTGCCATGATAATAAGTAGCTAGCTCTGCTGGTAAATCAGGCAATTCATGAAAGATGAGCTGATAGTTTCTAAACTGTGAAACCACAAAGTCATCAATATTTTTATAATAGGTGGCCATATTTTGAATCATATTCGTGTGAAAGGCGTAATCCACACGGCTTAATTTGATTTCGCCTAGACATGTCCCAAACTGCAATAAAAATTGATCAATCTCTGCAATACAAATTTTAACTGCTTCTATCTCACCATGAAGCCACAGAAATTCACTGGATATACGGACCAAAATCGGCATATCTGTGAAACGTGTACGTGGCTTTGAGAAAAATACTCCATAACGATTTTTAGAGACCAAATAAAAGTGATAATAACTAATTCCAAAGGGTTGTATAAAGTAATTGTATGGTTCAATACATACTTCCTCTTCTTTTATTTCTGCTTGTCCACGATAAGTTTCCAAAAAAGTTTGTAGTTCAAGTAATAATTTATAGCTCCGTAATGTATAAGCTGTAAATGTTAAAGTATCTACATTATGTAGCATGCCTTCTTTCACACAGTTGAACCATACTGTTACCTCTTCAGCTGATAACTCTTGACCTATTTTTGTACGATGTACAATAGGCCGAATCATACTTTCACCTCCTTGCTTCGTGTTGTTTGTAATTGTAATATATTCCAGCCCCTTGAAAATTCTTTTTGCGTCAAATGTATGATTTCACATCAAAAAACATCCTTTTTTAGGATTTTCTTTTATTTTTTGTAAGTTTAATTTGCGCCAAATGTATACTTTTACGTCCTAAGATGTATTTCTCTATAATTAACGCCTCTTTTAGACAGCTCGGAAAACATCCCCTATTTTCCGAACCCCCTACTTTACTTAAACAACTTATGTATCAAGCAATTAACCGACTCCCCTACTCTGACGTTCACACCCAATGTTATAAAATCGGGTTTCATTTTCATGATTAAAGTTAAATACTTATTATCCTAAAGTATCCCTTTAAGTCTCCTTCTTTCACCTAAAGTCATTCTTCCTTCAAGGTATACTATTAGCAAAGGAAGGCTATCTCCTTCCAATGCTATCTCTAATACATAGCCACTCTTAACTAAAATTTTTCTAAGATCCTATTTCTATTAATGTTATTAAATACAATACATTAATGTGTACCCAAAGTCTCAACGCCTGTCTTGCAGACGCATTTTCTAAGTTCGTGCCTCACTAAGAAAATATTAACATCTGTTACTAGTAATATAGATGATAGTACAATATATATTTGTAATATTACCATTCACCTCTAAAAAAATAATATTAATCTTTTATATGAACAATTAATATTGATATTATCTTTTGATATCATATATAGATATTCAATATTAATATCAAATATCTATATATGATATTAGATTAAAGTATTAATGCATAGTAATATTTTTATCCTGTAATATATAACCCTTACACCTTATAAACTACTAATAAGACATACAATTAAAAGTATCTGTTATAAAATACATTTTTCCTTATACCTAATGTTAGCAAAATATATTATATAAAATGGAGGATATTATTTTATGATTATTCGTGGCGCTGAATCTAGAATGAGAGATTTTACAACTCCAATAGTAGACTTGTTTTTTGAGTGTACACACTATAAACCAATAGATTTCATATTAGAATTTACAGATGATCTTAATCTAAGCCGATTAAACTTATCTCCTAAGAAACTACATCAAGAGTTAAAAAAATATCCTTATGCTCCTAATACTACAGGTGCAATATTATTGCCTTATTCAAAAGAAGACCCTCCTGCCATTTTGATAAAAAAAGATTCCTTCAATGAAGACGTTGTATTTATACATGATTTAACATATTACCTATCATATTTATTTGATTCTAGATGGTCTTATAAAGCTGCTGATTTAGAATTTAGTATGTATTCTACGCCATCTGATATACTACGTATTTGGTGTGACTGGCATGCTGAACTATTAGCATATTCCTGCGAGATTGTCTTAGCTTCTAGATCAAGTGTTTTATCCAAACAATTACTACCTCGTTTTCAAGAAGAGGATTTACTTATTCGCCAAGAATTGTATCCTAGCCTAATAGAAGAAAAAATTAACCCTCATATATTTTTAACTCATGTCATGCGTGTCTTAGGAACATATGTAGCATTTAATATGGTTTATCCAAAGCTATTTAATAAAAATACACTACCTGAAGCATTAACAAATATTTGTGGTAATAAAATTAAAACCTTATTCACATTCCTTTGTAATACCAAAACAAACAAAGAACTAGTACCTAAAATAGCTGAATTTGATTCACTCATCGAAAGTCTTATTATATACAGTTATAGTTAGACCTACCTATTTGCTTAAAAAAGTAATTTAACTCTGTATGTTATAAAAGATTATGCTATACATGGAGGTATAATTTTATGTTTGTTTATGGTGCTGAACCTAAAATGAAAGATTTTATAAATTCAGTAGTAGATATGTATTTTAAGTATCTTGAATGCAAACCACTAGATTGTATGATATATACTACATACGACCTTAATCAAGTTCGATTAAACTTAGCTCCTAAGAAACTACATCAAGAGCTACTAGAGAATCCTTATCCTCCTAATACTACAGGTGCAATATTATTGCCTTACTCAAACGGAGGCCGTCCTGCCATTTTGCTTCAAAAAAGCCAATTTGGCCAAGATATTCGATCTATTCATGAATTAATGTATTACCTCACATATTTATTGGATAGTAAGTGGTGTTATAAAGTTTTTAATTTAGATTTTAATGCTTATACAGAGCCTACTGATACAATATGTGCTTGGTGTGACTGGCACAGTGAACTGATAGCCTATTCCTATGAAATCAAATTAGCTTATAACTCCGGTATATCCCTTGATCAACTACTCTTTCGTTTTCAAGATGAGGATTCATTTATTCGTCAAGGATTGTATTCTGACCTACTAGCCGAAAAAAGTATACCACGTGTATTTGTCAGCCATATTATGAGTATCTTAGGAACATATGTAGCACTTAATATGGTTTATCCAAAGCAATTTAATGAAAATACGCTACCTAAGGCATTAATAAATATTTGTGGTAATAAAATTAAAACCTTATTCACATTCCTTCGTAGCACCACAACAAATCAAGAACTACTACCTAAAATCACTGAATTTAATTCACTTGTCCAAAGTACTCTCATATATACCTACAGTTAGATTTACCTACTTTTTATAAAAAAGTAGCACACGCAAATTTATATGCATGTGCTACTTATCTTAACTATATTTTTCAAGAAATTCATCTATAATAATATTTAATAAATCATTACGAGAACGACCCACCTTTTTACATATCCTATCTAATCTACTAACCTTTTCCTTCTCCATATAAATTGGAAAACTCTTCTTTTCTAATTTCTTTGTTACATTTTTAAAACGATCTAATGAATTATCATTATTACTATCTTTTTGGATTTCTAATTCCTTTTCTTCTTCTTGTTTCACCTCTTTTATATTAGCAATTAAAGATTCTTTAAATTTATTTGCTTTTTTCATATCTGTCATCTTTATTCAATCCTTTCTTTTATTTCATCAACAAGATCAGTATATACTTTTGCATGTGGCATTGAATAACCTTGAATAGCTTGATGCATAGCTGCAGCTTCTTTATATTTAACTGCATCCGGAATAATTACCTTAAATAAATGTTCTGGAATTGCTTCTTCTAAAACACTATTAAATGATTTACTATAGTTTGTTCTTTTATCAAATCGATTACGAAGTACCCCTAATAATTTAAGGTCTTTATTAATGCCTACATCTTTAAGCTCTTGCACAACTTCACGCATTAATGAGAAACCACTTAATGCACTACTACTGTTATCAAGGACACAAATGTAGTAATCTGCAATGGCTAAACAATTTTGTGTTGTTAAGCCTAAAAATGGTGATGTATCCACAATACAGAAATCAAATAAATCCGGCATTGTTTCTAACTTAGCTTTTAAAATACTTTCTCGATTCATTCGAGTTGCGAGTTCCATCTCCAGCTTATTAGAACGGATATTGTTAGGTACAATATATAGGTTTTCCTTTACCTCATAAATCGCATCATCAAAGCCAGTATGCTTATCCTTATAGACTTCGTATAATCCTGTATCAAATTCCCCTATATCTAATATATTGGTTGTATCTGATTGAGAGTCCCCATCGATAATAAGTGTCTTATAGCCTTGTCTAGCTAATTCTGAGGCCACATTCAATACAGTTGTTGTCTTGCCTACTCCACCCTTAATATTTCCTATTGTAATGATTTTCATCTACCATCTCTCCTATGTTAATACTAGTATGTGATATTAATATCTGATACCATCATTTAATATTAATATAAATATTTATACAAACAAAGTCAATACATAATATAAATCCTAAGTATCCCTTTCAGGAATTGCCCCCTCGTGAGCCTATTTGCAATTCAATTTTCTCCGAAAATCTCTTGCAAAAGCTTGACTAATATAAAGACTCATGATAAACGGGTGGTGATTACTAGGAAACGGCTCACTCTCCCCCCTGCTACTCTCAATAACTATATTATTATTGATTTCGCAAGGAAGATTTAACTCATAATAAACGGTATGGATCATACCGAGGTATCCGTTTCATCATTAAATCCCACAGAATAACTTCTGTAACGTCTCAAAGGAGTCCAGGTCTGCTATTACCTCCTGTATTAACAAAATACTTGACGTCCCCCCTACGCTTCATATGAACTTACTAAACATATTGGCGAACAGGACAGGTCTACTTTTACATGAATCGTGCTGCATTGTAATTCCTTCATGTAACTTTCCGATATCTGGATTTTTGGGCCAATGGCCCCCTACACCCTATAACGGCGGTTCCTGCGATAGTTAATCGCAATGGTTGTTTTAACGTGATGCTCCACTCAACACGAGGCTTTTTTATAGTTGAAAGCTCTCTTAAAACATTATTCAATTAAAAAAGGCGTCTTCTAATTGATTAGAAAACGCCTTAACTATACATATTGAAATTAATTCCACATCTTTTTATGTAATAGGTATTGATTTATTAGTAGCATATAATATATAATGTATGCATATTAATAAAAATACAGATGTTATTAATTAATATCTATTTAGTCACATCAGTTTGGCGTCCTGAGAAAACACAAAACTGTGTGGCGTTTCTTAAAAAGTCTTTTTCATTAAATCGCTTTGGTCGGTGGAGTTAATGTTAAAGGCTTTTTTGCTGTATTTATTTATGAATATTATTATAAATAATCACTTGCAGATATGCAAGTGATTTTCACTTTAGTTAAAGTTAAACTCTATTTCTCTTTAATTTCTTTTGGCTTACTATTTGCTACCTTCTTTTTAGTTTCTACCTTTTTAGTTTCTATCTTTTCTAATAGCTCTTTGTATTTATTTTGATATTGCTCAATATCTTGATTATGTTTCTCTTGTAATTCTTGTATTTTTATCTGATATTGTTGCTGCATCTCCAAGATTTTTTTATTCAGTTCAATATCAGCTTTCACTTTAAGTGTTTCTATTTCATCTACATGTTTTATCTTTAAATCATCTATGACTTGACTATGCTTCAATTCTTGTTCTTGCTTAATTACATCAGCTTCAATAATGGTCTGTGCTTGTTTCTCTGATACTGTATTCAATTCATTTACTTTTGCCTCTAAATTCCTTACTTTATCTTGAAGCATTTTATTATTCTCATGTTCAGCCTTATATTCTGTAAGTGTTCCAGTAAGTGTATCATTTTTCTCCTTATACTCACTCACTAATTCTTCTAATGTTTCATTTGTTTTAGTTAACTGGTTAATCTGTTTTAAATGCTCTTGATTAGAATTAGTTAACTGATCATTTATATTACTTATTTTCTCTTTTTCTTCTTCTAATTTCACAATATCATCTTGTAAACGTTCAATCATTCTATCCTTATATTTTTGTTCTTCGCCTGCTTTTATATCCTTATCTTGTAACATCGTATTAATTCTAGCATTAGCATTTATAAAGATCATATTAATACGATTTGTAAGTTGTTCTAATTCCTCTACTTCTGCTACAAGAATATTTTCTCCTTTTTTTATTTTATTTAATTCATATAGTCCTATTAGACTCTCCATAAAATCCTTACTACTTTCAAAGTCCTCTTTTATTATACTCTGTAACTTTTCCTTCAGCTCTGAATCTAACTTTAATCCCCACGTTTCTTGTGACATCCATATCACTCCTCTTGTATTTAGTTAACTTTAAAACTTAGCATTTTCAATGGGTTAACCAGTTAACCTGTTATACTAAAAGTATTCCCTATCTGATTTAACTTATTCTAAATTTTTCCTTTGTTTCTTCACTATTTATAATCTATCTTCATATTGCTTTACTAATTTATAAAAGGTTGTTTTCTTCAGTCCTAATAATTTCATAACATCAACAGCCTTAATTGTTCCTGATTTATACATCTCATAATACTTCTTCCACTGTTTTGGATATTCAATAGCTTTTCGCCCTTTATATTTTCCCTCTGATTTAGCTACTGCAATGCCCTCCGCTTGACGTTCTTTAATATATTCTCGTTCTAACTGAGCTACTGCACCAAATATAGTTAACATGAATATTCCTGTAGGTGTCGTTGTATCAATATTTTCTTTCAGAGATACAAACTGCACACCTTTAGTATTTAATTTTTCCACTAGCTCTAATAAATCCTTAGTATTTCTAGCAAATCTACTAATACTATCTACAATAACCTTATCCCCTTTATTACAACGCTCTAGTAACTCATTTAAAATAGGTCTATCTGTAACATTCTTTCCACTTGCTCGCTCAATATAAACATTTGCTATAGGAATATTATGTTCTTGTGCCTTTATCTCTTGTCTAATCGTACTTTGTTCTTTAGATGAAACTCTTATAAAAATATGTATTCATATTTTTCTACTACCTCAATTTATACTATTTCTAAATATATTTTAACAAAACGTTTGTTTAGAGTAAACATTAAATCCCGAACGTTTTTTTGAGTTTATATTAGCTTATATATCAGATTTTTAGCTATCTTATTTTTGTTCGTTTGATCTATACCTTTAAGGAATATAAAATTAATTGTTTAAATTTCGAACTATTTTTAATATCATTTATTTATAATACAGTTAAAGGAGATTAAAATGGATACTAAACAAAAACCACCTAAAGTTTTTATTTCATACGCACATACTACAGAATCATTTGCTGACAAGATATTAGATTTCTCTAATATGCTAAGGACAGAAGAATATATTGATGCCAACATAGATCAATATGAAGAAAATCCACCTCAAGGTTGGCCTAGGTGGATGGAAGAACAAATCAGATTATCCGATTTTGTATTAATTGTCTGTACATCAGCTTATTTAGAAAAAGTTAATTCATATTCTACTCAACAAGGAAAAGGTGTTAACTGGGAAGTTTCAATGATTTATCAATCCTTGTATCAAGGTTGCTGTAATAATTCTAAGTTTATCCCTATCTTGTTTGATGGTAGTAGTGAAAATGATATTCTATTACCACTACAAGGATCAACATTTTATCATGTTGAAAATCCTAAAGAATTAAAAAAATTATGCAATCGCCTAAAAGGCATTCCAAATACTGTTAAACCTGCTCTTGGTTCTAAACATTCAGACACCTTTATAACTCAACCTGCGCTTGATGCAAAATCTCGAAAAACATTATTTGCAACATCTTTTATTGATATAGACGAATGGAACAAAGCCAAATGGTGTGGAACAGGTTATCTATTTCCACAAAATCCTGTTCTAAATATTCCATCGGCTCCCCCTATTCTACTTTTTGTCTATAAAAATGCTGATGCTGCAATAAATATATTTGCTGATTGGAAAAAACATTTAGATGGTAAACCCTTTGATGACTTAAGCTTATCGATTATAACGGATGCTACTGGTTATTATGTATTCGTAACAACTAGTATAGATTATTGTACCAAAAAGGCGGACGAGTTAAATCTAGACAAGACAGAAACTCTTTACATGGTTACATCTCGTTTTCATCATATGAAATTAAATCCTTATAATAATAATTTGGTTATGTTTAAGCACCTGTATTCTAAATTTAGTAGTTATTATATTGCTCCTTGTTACCTTGAAAACCCTTCTTTAGAGTGCACAGTTGATAACCTTCATGTAATAGAAGAGTTAGCGATTAAAATGACCAAGATAAACTTCAAGGATATTAGTGATATAGGGCCAAATGATTTAGAGTGTGCAATTTTACACCAACCATTAACCGATTAAATATCTATAGGCTAAAAAGATTCTACATATAGTGATTACATATGTTCTAGCTCAACATACATTGAAAAGACACAAATTATGTTGTGTCTTTTCAATGTTGCTTTCCTACAATAGCTTCACCAGCGCCTATAAGAGGCTCATGTTATTCATAAAGTTAGTTAAAACCTTAATTAAAAATTTTACACACATATGGTGTAAAGTACTGTGAAACATGTTATACTAACATTATCGGTACGACTTATGACGTACCAGGAATTTTACTTAGAAAACTTTTAAATTAAAAAAAAGGGAGAGTCTGGACCACTCTCCCTTTTTTGCTATTATCATTTCAATAGCGTTACGATTACTAAAAACATCCCGTTGATAATGGCAACCCATATAGCATCGGGAATTTTACTTAGAAAACTCTTAAATTCGTTCATCGTATAGTCCTCCTTTCCGTTAGGATAG
>USPX01000068.1 GCA_900556665.1 uncultured Eubacteriales bacterium | reverse complement strand
ATGATTGTAGCAGCCTGGATGTGCGCCATTATAGGTCATGTAAACACAATCAGTGCGGCAATCGTAGGTTGGGTTATTGTATTATCTATCATGGTTATATCTATTGTAAGAACAATAATGTTTTCAATCATGGATCAAAAAGGAGTCTAATATGGCACTACACACAAAGGTTAGGGAATACAGAGAAAAGCATGGTTATAAACAAAGTGAACTAGCAGAAATGGTAGGTGCTAGAAGAGAAACAATTGTTCATTTAGAAAATGGTAAGTATAATCCATCGCTAAAATTAGCAATGGACATTGCTAAGGTATTTAATGCTAAGGTAGAAGACTTATTTGAATTTACGGAGGATTAGTATGAGCTTCATAGGTATATGCATATGTCTTATTATAGGTTTACTTGAGCTCATAATAGGCGTGATTACTAAAATGAAATGGCTTAAAATAGTTGCCAGTATTCCATTAATAGTATCAATAGCGAATATAGTACTTCTACTTGGAATGGCAATACACTAAAGAGAAAAGATAAAACTTATTGATCTTAAAGGAGAAAAATATGAAACAGATTCATCTTGGAAGCAGTAATATAGAAGTACCAGCTATTGCAGTTGGATGTATGAGAATGAGTGAATTATTAGTTCAGGAAGCAGAAAGTTATATTTTATCTTGTATGGAGCAAGGCTTAAACTTTTTTGACCATGCGGATATCTATGGTGGTGGTAGATGTGAGGAGATTTTTGGACAAGTTTTAGCACAGCACCCTAGTTTACGTGAAAAAATGTTTTTACAATCTAAATGCGGCATTATCCCAGGAAAGATGTATGACCTATCAAAGGCACATATTTTAGAAAGCGTAGAGGGAAGCTTAAAAAGACTGCAAACGGATCATTTAGATATGTTATTACTTCATCGCCCAGATGCCTTAATGGAGCCAGAAGAGGTAGCAGAAGCTTTTGATATACTTCAAAGCCAAGGTAAGGTGAAACACTTTGGGGTATCTAATCAAAATCCAATGCAAATGAAACTTTTACAAAAGTATATGCACCAGCCTATTTTAGTTAATCAGCTTCAATTTAGTATACCTGTTTCAAATATGGTATCAGCAGGGATGGAAGTGAATATGACT
Organism: uncultured Eubacteriales bacterium; assembly: GCA_900556665.1. The sequence continues at coordinate 7,932 of USPX01000068.1, read as the reverse complement.
ACAGAAGGTGCTATTAATAGAGATGGCAGTGTTTTAGATTATTGCAGATTAAATGATATTACTATCCAAGCCTGGTCACCATTCCAAAAGCCTAATTGGGAAGGACTTTTCTTAGGTAGTGAAGATTATGCCGAGTTAAATAAAGTACTAGAAGAAATAGGGGCTACATATGGGGCGACACCTACAACTATTGCTACAGCTTGGATATTACGTCATCCAGCCAATATGCAAGTCATTGCGGGTAGTATGAAACAGTCACGTATGGCAGAAATCGCAAAGGCAGTAGATATTAAACTCACAAGAGAAGAATGGTATAAAATTTATTTGGTAGCAGGACATTTGCTACCATAATGTTTAATGGTATTTAAAAATATAGAGGACAATGATGGGGATGATTTGCTTATGATAATAAGGAAAATGAGACTTGAAGACTATGACAAAATATATGCTTTATGGATGTCATGTGTAGGAATGGGCCTTAATAATTTAGATGACTCAAGGGAAGGCGTAGAAAAATTCTTAAATCGCAATCCAGATACTTGCTTTGTGGCTGAGGACAAAGAGATTATCGGTGTTATAATGGTGGGGAATGATGGAAGACGTGGCTACATATATCATACAGCAGTTAATCCAGCGTATAGATATCAAGGCATTGGGAGTAAACTTGTAGATCAAGCTATGAATGCACTTAAGGCACTGGGTATAAATAAGGTTGCTTTAGTGGTATTTGATAAAAATGAAGAGGGAAATGCATTTTGGGAGAAACAAGGATTTAGCGTTAGAGAGGACCTTGTATATAGAAATAAAACGCTTACAGAAATGGTAAGAATAGATACTTAAAAAAGGAATAATTAAATCAAAATAGCATCCATTAATGAAAGTTGGTGGGTGCTATTTTTATGTGGCTATAGAAAAAGTCTTCTTTGGGAAATATAGATTTAAATTAATAAGGAGGAAAGCAAATCTAATATGGAAGGTACATGTGAATTATGTCATAGAGAAAATGTTGTTTTAACCAAACATCATTTATTACCTAGAGAAGAAGGTGGAAAAGAAGAACATATTGCTTATATTTGTGAGGCCTGTCATAAGCATATTCATGCATTATATACCAATAGAGAATTAGCCATAAGATTAAATACAATCAAAGCCCTTCAAGAGGATGAAAAGATTGCGAAATACTTAAAGTTTATTAGGAAGCAGCCTTCTAGTAAAAAGGTGAGAAGCCGCAAGTCTAGAGAAATAAGAAGACGTTAAAATATTTTAGGACAATAATAAAATTGTAATATAAATAGGATTGTAAAAGAGAAAATTAAAAAATATAATAAGGTTATTACTCAATATATTCAAAATATATATCTTATAGGGGGATACTTATATATGAAGTATAACAAGGTAGAAGAATTACTAGGATTAATGACAATAGAAGAAAAAATAGCACAAATGGTACAAGTACCTTATACACTAGTTGGAAGAGAAGAAGCTTTAGAATGGGCCAAAAAGGGGGCAGGTTCATTCCTTCATGTATTAGGTGATGAGGCAAGAGAAATTCAACAAGTGGCATTAAAATCTGGACATGGTATACCTGTTATATTTGGGATTGATGCTATTCATGGACATGGGCTTAATGATCATGCAACCATTTTCCCAACTCAGCTTGCTATGGCCTGCAGTTGGAATAAAGAAATGATCAAAGAAATGGGAAGAATCACAGCCAAAGAAGTAGCAGCAGATGGACTTCATTGGACTTTCTCACCTGTTTTATGCCTTGGAAGAGATACAAGATGGGGAAGAGTAAATGAAACATTTGGTGAAGACCCATATCTTACAGGGGAGTTAGGTGCTGCGATTATTGAAGGTTATCAAGGCGAGGGCATCGACAAGCCTGAAAGTATATTAGCATGTGCTAAACATTACATAGGTTATGGCGAAGCAGTAGGGGCAAGAGATTCATATGATACCCAGATGAGCTATCGTAAGCTTAAAGATGTCTTTTTACCACCATTCAAAAGAGCTATTGATGTGAAGTGTGCAACAATCATGACAGCTTATGGTTCTATAGATGGACAGCCCCTTACTGTAAGTAAAAAAGCACTTAAAGATATTCTGAGAGACGAATTAGGATTTGAAGGTTTCGTTGTAACAGACTGGGATAATGTAAATAGTTTAGTGGGCAATCAATGCGTAGCCACTGATGTAAAAGAAGCGTCTAAACTTGCCGTGGAAGCTGGTAATGATATGATCATGCGTAGCTTAGAGTTTTATGAAGCGGCTATTGCTATGGTGAAAGAAGGCAAATTAGATGAAGCAGTCATTGATGAAGCCGTTAGAAATATCCTTAACATTAAGTTAGAAATGGGATTATTTGAGCATCCTGAAAAAGAAGTAGACTCAGCATGCATAGGCTGCGACGAACATTTAGCCTTCAATAAAGAAATGACTAATGAATGTGTTGTTTTATTAAAGAATGAAGAGGTACTACCTATTAAAGCGTCTATTAAAAAAATTGCTGTTATTGGACCAAATGCAGATGATATCAAAGCACAATATGGAGACTGGGCTTATTTTACACATCCAGAGCCTAATCCAGATAAAGAGCCAGTAAGACCTTATACAACTATTTTAGAAGGTATTAGAGAAGTAGCAGGAAAAGATGTAGCTGTAAGCTATGCGAAAGGCTGCAATGTATTAGATAGTCCTGAAGATGATATTATGGCAGCTAAAGCGTTAGCAGAGGAAAACGATTTAATCGTATATGTTGTTGGCGATATGATCGACCAAGTAGGTGAATTTAAAGATAGGGCAAACCTTGATTTATCAGGTAAGCAAGTAGCCCTTTTCCGTAAGCTTAAAGAAACAGGTAAACCTATTGTAACTGTACTTGTATCTTCTAAACCACTTTGCGTAGAAGAAGTGGTAGAAGGGTCAGATGCATTTATTACTGCCTTTAATGGTGGGATGTTTGGGGGAAATGCTGTGGCACAAATCTTATTTGGTAACATTAATCCATCAGGAAAACTGCCTATTTCATTCCCAAGACATACAGGACAAATTCCAGTGTATTATAACTACTTACCAGGCTGGCATGGTGGTAAATATATGGACTTATCAAAAGACCCATTATTTACTTTTGGACAAGGATTATCTTACACAACATTTGAATATGGCCCTATGAAGGTAGATGAAAAGCGTTTAACAGTTAGCGTAGACGTCACAAACACAGGCGATAGAGATGGGGCTGAGATTGTACAACTTTATTTTAATGATAAAGTAAGTTCTATGATGACACCTGTGAAACAACTTGTAAGGTTTGAAAAGGTATTCATTCCAGCAGGTGCAACAAAAGCAGTAACATTCACACTAAGTCGTGAGGATTTCTCATTTGTAAACTATGAAGAAAAGAGAGTTACAGAACCTGGCGAAATCCAACTCATGATAGGTGCAAGCTCAGCAGATGAACAATTACAAAAAGTAACTATTAATATATAGTGAGATTTAGGCGGCCCATAACATAAGCCGCCTAAAATATTATCAATTAAAACTTAGTGGGAAGGTTTATGAGTCATATAGTCATTTTAGTGGGAAGTGTTAGAAAAGGTGGCAATACAGAAACATTGGTAAAAGCTTTTGCAGAAGGTGCAAAGGAAAATAATGAAGTAGAGATTATTTCAGTAGTAGATTACAAGGTGAATCCTTGTGTGGGTTGCAATAGTTGTTTTAAAAGAGAAGACTACAGCTGTTTTCAAAAGGATGATATGACAAAGGTATATAAGAAACTGACACTCGCAGATATTATTGTCATAGCTTCACCAGTTTATTTTTATGGGATTAGTGCTAAGTTAAAGGCGATAGTAGACCGCTTACATTCACCTCAGCGTAATATATTGAAGGTAAAAAAGTTAGGACTTTTATTAGTTGCAGCCGATACGATACCTACTGTATTTGATGCCATAAAGGTACAATATCACTCCGTTTTAGATTACTTTAAATTAGAAGATGCAGGAATGGTCTTAGTAAGAGGTGTTGAAGAAAAAGGTGATATAGAAGGCAATGAGGCTTTAAAAGAAGCCTACAATTTAGGGAAAACCATTGTGTAATAAAGGAATAGATTTATTTTATAAAAATTATTAGGGAAAATCATTTTTTAACACATATATATAAGTGTACAAACAAAAAACGCTAACAAAGTAAAACCAAAAGGCTTACTCTTTAATCCTAATGCCAATATATCTAACATATTTAAGATGAGCACTATAGACGCTGCCGGCTGCGACGATGCCCAAAGGAGCTACGAAGTAAAGTGTTTAATGTAAGTACAATCATTTATAAAAAACGTATTTTAAAATTTCAGAAGGTCTTTAGTTCTTGTAGGATCCAAAAGCTATGAAACGCTGTTAGTGAGCACATAGATTAACATGTAAACAAGAATAAGGGCAGCCTCCCACTTCTTCTGAAATCTAAGAACTTAATACTTGAAACAAATCCCTTGTAGCATTACTGCGTATTTTAAAAGGTATTAAATACTGGGAGGCTATTTAATAAGTTTTAGAAGCAAGAGATTTGAGTAAGGTAGAGAGGGAAAAGATGATGAAGAAGGCTGAGAAATAAAGATAGCACGTACTAATTCAAGTTAGTATGTGCTATTTTTATGTGATAGTAAGAGAAAAGGTCGCATAATTTCACTTCCACGCTTTGATAATATTGATTGAAAACGATTTCTAGGATTGAAATAATTAGATGAAAAAAGCACGATTTTTCGTGTCTTTTTTCATGTTTTAGGAGAAGTAAAAAAGGTATTTTGCAAACGATTTCAAAGATAGGTTTTGTTTTTTAGTTGTGTGAATGTTAAGATTACAACATCAAATCTTAGCAAACAGATATGAATTACAGGGATTAAGACGAGGGGTGATATTTATGATAAGAAACATGAAAGCTGGTGGCGTTATATATTGCATTTATCATATGGAACAAGATTGTAATCAGGAGTTAATAGGATAGGTAATTAGTAATAGTTAGTATTAAAAATAAATGTTGATATAAATTTGGATTAATAGAGGGGAGATTATAATATGGGAAATTTATATAAAGGAAAATTATTTACATCAGAATCAGTAACAGAAGGACATCCAGATAAGATTGCAGATCAAATTTCAGATGCAATCTTAGATGAACTTATTAAACAAGATCCTTACTCAAGGGTTGCAGCAGAAACTACAGTTGCCACAGGGCTTGCACTTGTAGTAGGGGAGATTACTACAAAGGCTTATGTAGATATTGCCAAGGTGGCAAGGGAGACTATTAGAGAGATTGGCTATACAAATAATGTAGATGGTTATAATGCAGATTCTATTGCAGTACTTACTTCCATTGATGAGCAATCAGCAGATATTGCACTTGGCGTAGATAAGGCCTTTGAATCAAAACAAGAAGGCGTTACAGAAGATTTTGGAACAGGCGCTGGTGACCAAGGTATTATTTTTGGCTATGCAACAGATGAAACACCAGAATATTTACCACCTGCTATTTCTTTTGCACATAGACTTACAAGACAGCTTACGAAGGTGAGAAAGGATGGCACACTTCCTTATCTTAGACCAGATGGCAAGTCTCAGGTGACAGTTGAATTTGGAGAAGATGGTCAAACAGTTAAAAGGGTTCATACTATTGTTATTTCAACCCAGCATTCAGAAGATGTAAGTTTAGAGCAAATCAGAAAAGATATTATTGAATATGTTATTAAACCAGTTATTCCAACAGAACTTTTGGATGAAGAGACAATCTATTATGTGAATCCAACAGGACGTTTTGTAATTGGTGGGCCACAAGGGGATGCAGGACTTACAGGAAGAAAGATTATTGTAGATACTTATGGTGGCACAGGACGTCATGGTGGTGGTGCTTTTTCAGGAACAGCACGTTGGGTGGCTAAAAACTTAGTTGCAGCAGGAATTGCCAAAAAAGCAGAAGTAGAACTGGCATATGCTATAGGGGTTGCAAAACCAGTTTCTATTGCAGTAGATACTTTTGGAACAGGTACAATTCCTGAGGAGCAAATTGTAGAGATTATTGATAAGGTCTTTGATCTTCGCCCAGCTGCAATTATTGAGGCACTAGATTTAAGAAGACCAATTTATAAGCAGACAGCAGCTTATGGACATTTTGGTAGAACAGATATAGATCTTCCTTGGGAACACTTAGACAAGGTTGAGGAAATTAAGAAATTATTTGCATAAAAGAAAGGAAAAGCAGTATGAAAAGGAAAGCAAAAGTAGTAGAATACGTAGAATATTTTCTTCCTCTAGTGCTGCTTTTAACACTCTGGCACTTTGCAACTTCAGGTGATACTTATAATGAAGTACTTTTTCCAAAACTGACAACGATTATTGAGACATTTGTAAGGAAGCTGCAAGATTTGAGTTTGCTAAGTGCCCTAGGAACTAGCTTGTTAAGAGTGTTAAAAGGATATCTTCTAGCAGCAGTATGTGGGATTAGCATTGGTATTATGATTGGATTATCAAATCGTTTTTAGAAGTATTCGGATTTAATTATTCAGCTTTTAAAACCAATTCCTCCAATTGCTTGGATTCCGCTTGTGACTTTATGGGCGGGGATTGGAGAAGTGAAGAATTATCTGCCCAGGAGGTTATTAAAAAGTATCCAGATGTACCTAAATTTGTAGTTTATAAAACAGATATTCAAAGACGAGGCGTTGTATTTTCTAAGGAGGCTATGAAATTATTTGATCCTAAAATTCATTCAGCGGCAGCAAGTTGCCTTTTCTCAAATGATGAGGGATATAAGCCAACTGGATTAATGTTTAGAGATGGTACTTCCGTATTATTTCATGATACAGGAGAAAAACGTCAACATCGTGCACCTTATTTAGTAGATGCTGTAGATGGAAAGCTCGTTTTAACAGATCAAGATGAAGTGCTTGAAACTGTTGATTTCTGGGAGAGAGCAGATTATTTTGAACATAAGACTTCAACAGGAAAAAATATGCAAGTGCTTATAGGAAATAGACCGCAACGCTTTGATATAACTGGCAGCTGGTATTGCCATTTTTGGGATACCCCAGGAGGTGGATGTAAGTATTGCCCTATAGGTGTACAAGGGGGCCAAAAGAAAAAGAAAGGTGAACTCCTTTTAAATGACCCAAAAGAGATTGTAGAAGTCCTTGCAGAAGGCATTAAACAAAGAGGGCGATTTGCTAATATTTTAATTACCACAGGTTCTATTTTATCAGGTAAAGAATTACTTGATGATGAACTGAACTATCATATTGAATTACTTCAGGAAATAGGCAAACTCTTTAAGACAGAGGATGCAGCGTTTGCAGCTGTAAGTGAAGAAGCAGAAGAATTGGCTGAAGCAGGCGTATCTGTAGCAGCTACAATTTGGCAGCCTTCAGATGTGGCTATTCTTAAAAATGCTAAAAATCCTTCTCTTGAGTATATGATTAGAATATCACGTGAATTTGAGAGATTGAGATTAAAGTATAATTTAGCTGTAGATTTTGATGACTATAGACGTTGTGGCAATCATCCTAATACAGATTTAGCCAGATTACGATAGAGAGGAGAAATATTATGGGAGCAATAATAGATGAAAAGTTGAAACAAATTATAAATGACAAGACTTCACTAAAGGTAATTGCAAGTCAAAGTGTAGATGGTGAGCTTCATGTAGTCTATAAACAATCTCTTCATGTTATTGATGAGGATTTACTGGAGTTTTATGAGATTATTGAGTCATCTCAAAATAATAAAAACATGGTAAATAGTATCTGGTATGATGTACCTGTTGCGATTAATGTTCTCTCAAAGGATGGAAAGAGTTTTGAAATAAAAGGGGTAGCCTATAAAGCTCATGTGGCAGGAAAATATTTTGAAGAAAAATATGTGAGCCTTGTAGATAAGGGCTATTATGATT
>USPX01000067.1 GCA_900556665.1 uncultured Eubacteriales bacterium | reverse complement strand
CTATAATTACCATATTTATCCTTTACATAATTAAAGATTAACTAGCACATGTCGTAAATATATTACTGAAAAGGGTATTTTAAAAGGTGTTAGCTCAAATAACTTTGCACCAAATAAAACAATGACCCGTGCTATGTTTGCAAGTATGTTATATCGTTTAGCAAATGAGCCAGTGGTAGAAGGAGATACACCATTTAAAGATGTTAAAGCCAATATGTGGTATACAGATGCTACAATATGGGCAAATAAAGAAGGCATTATAAAAGGGATGGATGCTAAAGTATTTGCACCAAATAAAGAAGTTACAAGAGAGCAAATGGCAGTGATGTTATATAATTATCTTAAAATGAATGGTCAAACACTTGCTTTAGAAAATGAAGCAGTAGACCTTGGTGATATTAAAGTATCAGATTGGGCAAAAGAAGCAATGACATTCATGATTCAAGCAGGTATTATGAAAGGGGATAATAAAGGAAGTTACAATCCTAAAGCAAAAGCCACAAGAGCTGAAGTAAGTGAAATGATGTATAGACTGATGACAGCCTTAGAAAGTAAATAATATATTTGAGGACTTAGTGTTAAGTAAGTCGTTAAATAGGAAATAAATGTATAGAAATAAGCATAGTTACAAAAAATAACTATGCTTATTTTTTATTTATAAAAAATATATTATTTATTTTGATGAAGGGGTAACAAATTTATATAAATGACATCAGGAAGGAGCAGTATAGTGGTAGTTAAGTTAATGAGAAATAGTTTTAGGATATTTAGAATCGACTTAGGCAAGATACTAAGCAATTGGGTAAGCTTAGTTGTTATAGGGGGTTTAATCTTTTTACCATCTCTTTATGCATGGGTTAATATTTATGCCTCTTGGGATCCTTATGGGAATACAAAAGGGATTAAGGTAGCCATTGTAAATGAAGATGTTGGTGGAAGTATTAGAGATACAGAGATAAACATCGGAAAAGATGTTGTAAAGTCCTTGACGGAAAATAATGCTTTGGGATGGGTATTTTATGATACAAGGGAAGAGGGGATGGCAGCGGTAACTAAAGGAGATGTTTATGCAACTTTAATTATTCCAGCTGACTTCTCAGAGAAAATCTTAACTTTAGTAGATGCAGACCCTGTAAAGCCTGACCTGGAGTACTATGTCAATGAAAAGATTAATGCCATTGCGCCTAAGATTACAGATAAGGGTGCAACGACTATTCAACACCAAATTACGACTTCGTTTATTGAAACGGTGGCCAATAAGATTATTTCTGCCATGCATGATATAGGGATTGAGTTAGATGCACAATATCCAACGGTTCAAAGATTAGAAGATTTAATGACTCAATTAAGTGATAGATGTCCAGGACTAGAAGGTAGATTGCAATCTCTTGCGGATACTGCAAATAATGGTAGAGTAGCCATTGAACGTAATGATAAGAATATAGTTTCATTACAAAATATCATAGAACAACTTGCAAGCTTTAATGGGGATATTGCAGAGAATCTAAGAGACTTAAGTACAAAACCAGAAGAAGTCATTCCAGAGATTAAAGAAAATCTTGTTTTGATTCAAACTATATTTGCAGATATCTCAAAGTCTACAGCAGAACTAAAAAATTCTATTGAGCTTAATAAACCTACTTTAATTAATGATATTAATACAAGTATTTCAAAAATGGAAAATGCTAAGACACGTCTTATAGAACTGGCAGATAAAGCAGCTGAATTAGATAGGGATTTAAGTAGTTCAATTACAAGTACAAAGAATGAAATGATTAATATTTTAGATGACTATATCGTCACACTTAGAAATTTACAAGATAAATTAGATAATGCTGATCAAGTAATCGCCACATTAGATAAACTTGAAAAATTAAGTACAGCATTATCAGCAGATATTACAAAACTAAAGACAAATATTCAAAAGATAGGACAGAAGTTAAATAGTCAACTACTTGCTTTACAAACTATTCTTAGTAAGATTGAAGCCATTGTACCACCTATTATAAAGCCACAAGCACCTCCAGTGACACAGCCACCTGTGTCAGGAGAACCAGAGACGCCACCTGATGCAGAAGAAGCACCTGTGGTAGATGAGAATATTGATACTGAGGAAATAAATGGACCTCCAACAGATGTAGATACATTATTTACAAATCCTATAGGAGAAGAAGAGGAAAGTGTAGAAACAGCTAATACAGATAATGGCGTGTTTGAAAGTCAAGTAAATGAAACAATTGACCTCATAAATACAACTCAGGAGAATCTAAGTAATAACCCAGAGGTGTTTGGTGATGCAATTTATGCATTAAACAATATAAAGGCAAAGTTAACTGAACTTATAGGGCTTTCAGATAATCCAACATTAGCTGGGCAAAAGCTTAATGAATTAAAAGCCAATAACGGCGGACTAAGTTCAGCAATAGGGAATATTCGTACCCTTATTGAAGTGCGTATCACAAGCCTTTCAGATAAGCTTACAACACTAGAAGAATTAATGAATGACACTGTTACTGCTATTAAAAGGTTTAAAGTTACAATTAACGATATAGCAACAGGGGGCAGTGAAAAAATAGATAGTATTATAGTCAATATAGAGACAGTACAAGATAAACTTTCAGATGTTGCAAAGCGTGTGGTCAAAACGCTGCATAGTGAATCCGCTAGAATACAAGAAAAAGTGGAAGAAGTTAATTCTGATTTAACAGTGCTCCAAGAACGATTAGCAAGTCTAAGAGGTAAGTTAGAAGATAAGGTGGTTGTAGAAGAAACACTTCAAAATATCTCAGAGCTTACCTATAATATACAAGCCTCTTTAGATAATACAATTAACCTTTTAGATTCAGATTTGATTGCTAAGTTAAAAGAACAACTTAGTAAGATGGCAAGCTTTGTAGATGATACGACAGGGCTCCTAACTAGTATTCAAGATGAACTTAATTATTTAAGAGACTTTGGTACTAGATTAAGTGAAAAGTCAGAAGTACTTGAGAGTGATATTTTGGAAATTAAATCTCATATACCTACTTTGCAAGAAAAGATTAATAAGGTAAGAAATAAGATAGCAGAGCTTAATGAAAATGTAGATATCAGAGATCTTATTAACCAGCTGACTGCAGATAATAGTAATAAAAGTGATTTCTTAGCTTCACCAGTTGTTTTAAAAACCACAGCTTTATATCCAGTGCCTAACTATGGTACAGGACTTGCACCATTTTATACAACTTTATGTTTATGGGTAGGGGCATTACTGCTTACTTCACTGCTTACAACAGAAGCTAAAAATGCAGATTTTAAGTATACACCTATAGAAGAATATTTTGGGAAATTCTTTTTATTTGCTTTATGTGGTATACTACAAGCTTTTATAGCTGCTTCTGGAGATATTATTGTGCTAGGGGTAGTGGCTAAAAATCCGTTATTATTCGTGGTTTTAGGGATGGCATATAGCGTTGTGTTTATAGCTATTGTGTATACATTAGTGGCACTATTTAGTAATGTAGGAAAGGCATTAGGCGTTGTATTATTAGTATTACAACTTGGAGGATCAGGGGGAACCTTCCCAATACAAGTAACACCTATACTATTCCAAAGACTATATAATCTTTTACCATTTACCTATGCTATTAGTGGGATGAGAGAAGCAATTGCAGGTATCTATTATGAAACATTAATTAAAGATATTATAGTGCTATTTTGTTTCTTGATAGGGGCACTAATTATAGGCGCTCTACTAAAACAAAAAGCCAATGAAAAGCTTCACAAATTCTCTAAGAAGTTAGGAGAATCAGGAGTGGTAGAGCACTAAAGAAAATTTTTAAGGTATATTTGAAAAATAAAAGTAATGAAATATAATTAATCTAGATAGATAAATAGAGAGTTATAGGGGGACAAAATGAAAATATGTATGATTCATGGAAGTAATAGAAAGGGAAATACTGATAAAACACTTGAAATGATAAAAAGTGAAATGAGTACATTAGGAGATGTAACTTATACAGATATTTATTTACCTAAAGACTTACCTCATTTTTGTATGGGATGTATGGCTTGTTTAGAGGCGGGAGAGCGTGCAGGGGGAAACTGTCCACATAAAAAGTATACACATCCCATATTAGAAAAATTATTAGAAGCAGATGGTATAGTAATAGGATGTCCTAGCTATGCTTTAGCAGAGACAGCACAAATAAAAGCACTTTTTGACCATTTTGCATGTACTTATATTGTGCATAGGCCTAATGAGGAAATGTTTGATAAGGTAGCATTAGTTGTTTCTACAGCAGCAGGAGCTGGCTCAGGAAGGGCAATTAGTACGATGAGTCGCAATCTATTATTTTGGGGGATCAAACGCATACAAAAGTGTAAGTTTAGGTTATTCGAAAGTGAATGGAATCATATTACAGAAAAACGTAGAGAAAAGATAGAAAGGCAGTTGAAGAAGGAAGCTGTTAAGTTTTATCATATAGCAGAGAATAGATATAAGTTATGTAATAATCTCTTAGCCATTATGATACGTAAGGGCATGAGTTTGGTGATAAGAAATTATCCGGATACACAGGCTGATAAGATATACTGGAAGAAAAAAGGTTGGATTAAATAAAAGAAGAAGCTGTCCTAAAATCATATGTTAGGTCAGCTTCTTCTTTTATGCATTAAGCAACAAAGATATCATGAATCAGATTTTCATAATTTTCACGTTGACTATGTGTATTACCAGGATATATTTCTGAAGATAAAAGTGAATAATTAAGAAATTTTGGTGTTAAAGTACTTAGATTTGTATACGCATCTAAGTTATAAAGGCTTCTAAGGGTTTCTCCAATGGTTAATAAAGAATGGTGGTAGTGACTTGAAGCAAAACCTGCTATACCACTAGAATCAGATTTATAAAAGAAAAGGGATTTTGCAAGCCAGCCTTTTTTTGCAGTGCCGTAAGAGGTTGTGTGGGTTAAAACCTTATTAATATAATAGGTGAATTCAATAAACGGACCATTTTTAAGTTTAATACCTACAATGGGATACCAAAGTCCTTTTGTTTTCCCACCATTAGTGCCAGAGGAACTATAGTAACCTAATTTAACTGTTTCTACCCCATAAGAATATTGTATACGTGCATCTATCAAACCAATCATTCTGAAATGTGAAGTTGTGTATAAGTTGGCAGTAAAACTTTCAGGATAAATATCTAAAATGCTACATAATTTATTTGACATACATACCACCTATTAAGTTTAGATAGACAAAAATGGGATAAACGAAATATAAAAAGAAACCGTCTAGTTATAAGAGGGGCACATATAACTAGACGGTTTAAATTTAGGTCATAGATTTAAGTTCATTTAAGTTGTATCTAATATCTGACAAAGATTTAAAACTACCATTGATACCTAATAATTTCTTTAAAAAGTATCTTTCATCTCTGGTAAGAGCTAGTTCATAGTACCAAGGAGCCGTTGAACCAGCAGAACCTATATAATATGAAGTATAGTATAGACGAATTAAGAAATCGCCCAAGAACCAATAATCTTCTTTACGAGTATATCTCTCATGATCAATGTATCTTGCTAGACCAAAATCTATAAGAGCTAGTTTTCCATTAGGGCGTAGAATAACATTTGGAAGCCGAATATCTCTATGAACAATATGAGATGCCTGCAAATTTTCGATGATTCGCAGAAGCTGGCTGCCAATGTTATAAATTTCTCGTCTAGAAAATCTATAACCTTCTTTTTTGACAACAACATCAAGAGGTGTGCCTTCTATATATTCTAATATATAGCCTTCTGCATCCCGGGTTTTAAAGGTACCCATAAATTCAGGGATATAAGGAGAATGAAGACTTTTTAGAATTTCTTGTTCATAAAATAACTTATCACGAGTAGAGCTTAACATATCTTTTTTGAGCTGCTTAATAACACATTTTCTGCCATGTTTATTTTCAGCAAGATAAGCTATGCCATAACGTCCTTGACCAAGTATTTTAATAATAGTGAAATCTTTAATTCGGGTACCGGGTTTGAAATACCTATCCATAAGATGACATCCGTCTTACATTAACTAATAATTAATATCTGCAATTGTCTTTGCGATTGTTGCATCCGCAGTTGTCTTTACAGCCGTGTTTTCTGTTTTCTTTGTGGCCATGACCCTTGTTATCTTTGCATCCGCAATTGTCTCTGTGATTGTTGCGATTGTTGCGTTCGCAGTTGTCTTTACGGTCTTTACGTTCGCAATTATCTTTGCAACCACAGTTGTCTTTACGGTTTTTACGTCTGCAATTATCTTTGCAACCACAGTTGTCTTTATTTTCTTTACGGCCATGGCCACGTTTGTTATCTCTGCGGTCAGAAGATCTAGATTCGTCAGAAGATGAAAAAGAAGAATCATATCTACGGCTAGAGAAATCAGAAGAATCATTTTTACGGCTAGAGAAATCAGAAGAATCATTTTTACGGCTAGAGAAATCAGTAGAAGATTTCATACTATCTCTTCCACATGCCCAACAACGATTGTTGTCTTTACCACAAGAATTTGATTTGTTACCACAAGATTTTAAATAACCCATACTTAAACAGCTCCTTATAATTAATGTTAACTAAGAGTGGGAAGATATCTTAGTTACACTACATTATATGGCTTGTATCTAGTAATGGTGACAAAATAATAGGCTAAGGGATAAGAAAAAATAAGATATAAATATGAAAAAGATCGAATAAATATAGTAGATATATTTATTCGATCTTTGGGATTAAAATGCTAAAACAGATGGTGTTCATGGTAAGAGAGGACGGAGTGAACTTCTAAAGTAAGTAGAAATACTTTGCTTAGGAGAGGAAGTAGTTTTAGAAGAAGGTTTAGGAATTTCAGTATTAGTAATGACAGCAGTGCTATTATCGTATTCAACAGTATAGCCAAGCTCTTTGGCAAAATCCTTAGCAGGTACATATAAAACATTATTATAAAATAGAGTGGGTTGATCCTGTAAAATCTGTCGGTTATTCAATAAAAGGTTATAAGGATGAGTAAGTGTAACACGAATTGTTTCATTAGATGAATTAGCTAATAAAGTAATACCCAGTACCAAAGGTACTAAGAATATAGTAAGACGTATATATTTTTTTAAATTCATTGAGACACTCCTTTTTATGAGTAGTTGTTAAAAATAGTATAAGATATATATATAAAGAATATACATAAATAAAAATTTATAAAATGCTTAAAAATATAAGTTGTTGTAAAAGATAAATGGTTTGATAAACTTAAGTGAGCAAGGTATAATAAAGATAATTATAGGGCTGTGTCTAAAGACATAGTCCTTTATTTGTATATAGCATAGGTAAGGGAATTAGCAAGAGTGGGAGATGAGAAAATGAATAAGATAGCAGTAATTAGTGCCATATTAGAAAATCCTAAAGAATGTCAGGTACAATTTAATGAAGTAGTAGCAAGTTTTAGAGGAAATACTAAGGGGCGTATGGGAATTCCCTTAGACCAAGAAATTTCAGTGGTGTCAATAGTTGTGACTGGTAGCTTAGATGAGATTAATAGTTTAACTGGGAAAATAGGTAATATAAAAGGTGTAACAGTTAAAACGGCTATTGCTAAAAAAGAAATAATATAATTTAAAGATAAATTAATAAAAATAGATAAGTATGGAGGAGAATATATATGGAAACAACACCAAATGCAAATCGTAAACATATTGTGTTTTATGGAAAAACTAATTCAGGAAAATCATCTTTATTAAATCATCTAGTAGAGCAAGATGTGGCCATTGTATCTGAAAAAGAAGGAACAACTACAGACCCAGTCATTAAGGCAATGGAACTTATACCTGTTGGGCCAGTTGTGTGGGTAGATACGGCAGGCGTGCAAGATCAGACAGAATTAGGTAGGCTTAGAATTAAGAAAACAATGGATATGCTTATGCGTACAGATCTAGCCATTTATGTGATGGCAGCAAATGATATAGATATAGAAGCTTTTAATGCTTTTAAGCTATATTTCAAAAAGTATGCCATTCCTTATGTTGTAGTTATTAGCCAAATAGATAAGGTGACTCCAGTAGAACTTGTACATATACAACAAGAATTTAAGGAGAGTATTTTAACAACTATAGCAGATGAAACGAGCATAATTAAGTTAAAAGAAGTTATTATAAGTAAACTTGAAGCTGAGGAAGAAGATAAGCCTTTAGTAGGAGATTTATTACCTTATGGTGCTAAGGTTATTTTAGTAGTACCGATAGATAGCGAAGCACCAAAGGGAAGAATTATTTTACCGCAAGTACAATGTATTAGAGATTGCCTTGATCATGGGATTAAATCATATGTAGTACGTGATACAGAATTAGAAGAAGCATTAAAAGAAATGCCGGATGTGGATTTGGTTATTACTGATTCACAGGCCTTTGCTAAGGTAAGTAAAATTGTACCTAACACAATTAAGCTTACAGGATTTTCACTTTTGATGTCTAGGCAAAAGGGTGACTTGGATCTATTTATGAAAGGGATCCAAAAGATAAAGACTTTAAAGCCAGGGGATAAGGTGCTTATACTTGAAGGGTGCACACATAATGTATCCCATGAAGATATTGGTCGTGTTAAAATTCCAAAAGGTTTAAGTAAATATGTGGGTGGTGAACTAGAATTTACATATATTGCAGGGCAAGATTTCCCGGGAAATTTGTCAGATTATGAGTTGGTTATTCACTGTGGAGGATGCATGCTGACACGTAAAACAGTTTGTAATCGTGCACGTATATGTAATGAAAAGGGGGTTCCAATCACTAATTACGGTATGGTGTTAGCCTTTCTAAGTGGTATCTTAGAAAGAAGTTATGAGATATTTAAAAGCAACTAATATTTATAAGAGATTTAATTTAAGAGATTTAATTTCCGCGCGGCGGCAAGAGCTTCCACCTTGTTGCTGGTACCCAGTTTGTGGTAGGCCTGCTCGCACTGGTATTTGACGCTCCGCTCACTGAGCTGGAGCTGCCGGGCGATCTCAGACCGGGTCAGGCCCCGATCCTGTAGCCGCAGCACCTGCAGGGCCCGCTCACTCAG
>USPX01000066.1 GCA_900556665.1 uncultured Eubacteriales bacterium | reverse complement strand
TTGTTTAGTTAACAAACTCGTTTATAAAGTATTCATGAACTCTATTATCTTCTGTAAGTTCTGGATGGAATGAAGTCGCTAACATGTTAGCTTGCCTGCATGCCACTATTTTATCTTCTTGCTTTAATAATATCTCTACATCTTTTCTTGCTTCTATAATATAGGGTGCTCTTATAAAAACTAGAGGCATTCCTTTTATCCCCATCTTTTCTATATCGGATTCTACCTGAAAACTTCCCAATTGCCTACCATATGCATTTCTCTTCACACTTACATCCATTGTTCCCAAATGGTACATTGGCTCATCTTCAATATTCTTTGCTAATAAAATCATCCCTGCACATGTTCCCCATGTAGGCAAACCTTCTTTAATCTTATTCTTTAATGGTTCTAGCATATTAAAACTTCTTAATAGCCTACTTAAAGTAGTGCTCTCTCCTCCAGGAATAATAAGACCATCTATCTTTTCAAGTTCTTCTATATACTTAACTTCTACAGGTTTTACACCTTTTATGCCACTTAACATTTTTAGATGTTCTTCTACACCACCTTGTAATCCTAAAACACCTATTGTTTTCATCTTACCACCCTCTTGTAGCGTAAAGTTGTTTTTCATCTAGCTGACGAATATCTATAGATGTCATTGCTTCTCCTATCCCTGCTGATACTTCTGCTAATACCTTTGGATCATTATAATATGTTGTAGCTTTTACAATAGCCTTTGCTCTTGCTTCTGGATTTGATGATTTAAATATACCAGAACCTACAAATACACCATCAGCTCCTAATTGCATCATAAGTGCCGCATCTGCTGGTGTTGCTATTCCTCCTGCTGCAAAATTCACTACTGGCAATTTACCATTTTCTTTTACATAACAAACAAGTTCATAAGGTGCTCCTAATTCTTTAGCTATTGTCATAAGTTCTTCATTTGTTGCACCCACTACTTTTGCAATTTCTTTATTCATTGTACGCATATGTCTTACAGCCTCTACAACATTTCCAGTACCAGCTTCTCCTTTTGTACGAATCATAGCTGCACCTTCTCCTATACGTCTTAACGCTTCTCCTAAATTACGTGCGCCACATACATATGGCACCTTAAAATCATGTTTATTAATATGATAATCTTCATCTGCTGGTGTTAATACTTCACTCTCATCAATATAATCAATTTCTAATGCTTCTAAAATTTGTGCTTCTACAAAATGTCCTATACGTACTTTAGCCATTACTGGAATACTTACTGCTTCTTGAATCTCTCTAATCATTTTAGGATCTGACATTCTTGCTACTCCACCTTGTTTACGTATATCCGAAGGCACTCTCTCCAGTGCCATAACTGCTACAGCTCCTGCTTTTTCTGCTATTATAGCCTCATTAGGATTAACTACATCCATAATGACGCCACCTTTTAACATTTGCGCTAGATTTTTATTTAATTGTAATCTCTCATTCATCAAATATGCTCCTCATATTTGTACCGGTACAATTCATCTATTTTTCCTAGAAATTACTCATATACTAACATGCTAAATTATAAAAATAAACAGTTTCAAGTTAACTTTCTCTTTACTTAAGCTTTGCACCCATACACTTAAATTGTATCGATATAAAATAAAAGGCTATCTGCCAAATATACAGATAGCTCTCAAATACTTTTTATCAATTTATTTATTAAAACATTCGCTGAAATGCTAATAACACTAGGTTATTTTCATAAAGCCATTTAAATAATACACTTCCCTCTATAACTGCTTCTATACCTTCACTACTAGGAATTGCTATAATACATGGTACAACTAATGCAATTACCCAAAAAGTAAGCAGCCCTTTCATAAGTCCTATTATAAAACCACCCATCTTATTAAAGCTTGAAATAACAGGTAACTTAGCAACAAATCTCCCAACAACACGTACACTTCCAACTAAAATTACTTTTAAAATAATCCAAGTAATAAGTAATGCTAACATTGCCATAATAATATTTGTTATTGAAATACTGACATAATCTACTATATTACTAGCGCCTAAAGCTTTATATACTTCTATATTATTATTCTTCACCAATGTTTCACTCATAAAATCTGGTAACCAAGTAAGATTCTGCACAATAGCATTTCCTTGTGATTGTACTCCCATACCAAATTGAATAGCACCCACTTTATCTCTTACCCATTCATTAATATATGTATATAAAGGTGTAAGTTTTAAAATTATATTAATTACTGGATAGACAATAAAAGATAATACAAGTGCACCCAGTGAACCTAATAAAGTAACAACCTCATCTATTAGCCCTCTATGCATACCTATAAATGCAAATATAAGTAATACCCCTAGAATAATTAAATCTAACATTTAATTCACCATCCTTTTTGGTGTTAATAATATTACTTTTTCCTTACTTACCGCAATACCTTTTCTTATCTCTGATAAATAAAACACTTTATTTACATCTATTGTACTCTTATAAGAAAACGTCTGACTTCCCATTTTGTTATAACCTACAAACTGATTATCTGACCCTATTACAACACCACGTTCATCTACATATAAATAATCTGCTGCTACTTGTAAGTCTGTTTCAAACTCTTTATCACCTTGTGCATTCCAAAATGTCAACTTATCTTTACGTTTAATAATACTAGATGTTGGGTTATCACTTGAAACAATTGGCAAGAAACCATTTCCATATTTACTCTGTTTATATAAATATGGTCTAAAAACAGAGTTTATATTCGTAATACTTTTAATTTCAGTACCATTCATATCATACCAAGTCATCCTTTGATCGCCAATACTTACCCATGTGTTATCTTTTATAAATTCTACTTCATAAATTAAATTACCCTTTTCAAGAATCCCATATTTGACACCTTCACCGTCTTCACCTTCTACCTGTTGCATAGCAATGGCTCGTATAGATGATGTCAATATTGGTTCATCTGTTTTCACATATGTTGCAAGTAATAACTTATTGTCTGCTGAAAGTTCTACTGAGGTAGGATATCCTTCATTACTTGTGTAACTTACCATCCCTCCTAAATATTTTCCATTTACATCATAAGCTGCTACCATATTCCCACCATTTAATTTTTGAATAACACTAATACCTCCTTTTTCATTTACTGAAAAATATATAATAGGATTATCTACTGTAATATCCGTTACTTTTCCCTTGGTATTAAACAAGGAAATCCTTTTTCCTTCTTTGCTGGCTATAGCTATATATGGTGCCCTTTGCTTTACAATATAATTATTTACACTAAGGGTATCCGACCAAATTTCATACCCATCTAGGTCATATGCCTTAATTCCATCTCGATTAACTTTAATAATTTGTTTTTCATTCAACCCTATATAATCATTATCTTTTATATCTAAATTTATAATTTCCTTAGCTTCACCTAGGTTAATTGCATTTCCTGTTAAAGAAAAGCCACCAAACACATTCGTTCCCACATATGCGAGTACACTTAACATGATCATAACCAAAAGTAAAGTAATAGGCCTAATATGTTCCTTTTTTGATTTATTAGCCATTTTCCTTCCTCCTCTAAGTACTTCTTATGACTTTATCATACACTACTATATTATTAATTCAAAGTAAAAGTATATAAAGTATACTAAGAGGTCTTTATTCTTATCTCCAAATAATAAAAAGAGAACTACTAAGCTATTACGCTCAAATAGTTCTCTTATAAGCAATTTATATTTCAATAGATGAGAAATATTTAACGTACGAGAGCTCTATATACCTTCTCATACTTTCTTGCTGCATCGTCCCAAGAAAATCCTTTTCTCATACCATTATATTGCATTTGTCTAAAATCTTCTTGCCCCTTAGTATTGTAATACTTGTAGGCTTCTTCTATCTTCTTGTACATCCAATATCCTGAGCAATCTTCAAATTCAAAACCTGTACCTTCTTTACTTCCTTCATTGTAATGAATAACTGTGTCCTTTAATCCACCTGTTTTTCTAACAATAGGTACTGTTCCATAACGCATTGCTATAAGTTGCCCTAAACCGCAAGGTTCAAATAAAGATGGCATTAAGAAAATATCACTACTTGCATAAATCTTTTGAGCTAATG
This sequence comes from uncultured Eubacteriales bacterium, assembly GCA_900556665.1. Next base: position 5,058 of record USPX01000066.1, on the reverse strand, counting down.
GTTCATTAAAGGTTAAAAAGGCACAAACACGTTTTTTATACTTATTTGCAAAGTATCTAAACATATCTTCATACTCTTTCTCTCCTGTTCCTAGTATAACAAACTGGACATCTAATTCCATGATTTTATCCATTACCCAAGTTTCATATACTTGTTGTTTCATTAAATCAAAACCTTTTTGATCTGTAATTCTTGAAACAACACCTATCATCATACAATCTTTTTCTTCTAGCCCATAAGCTCTTTGGAAAGCAAATTTATTTTCTTTCTTCCTATCTAAAGTATCTATATTATAGTTCATATAAATATGAGGGTCTGTTTCAGGATTATAAATATTATAATCTATACCATTTAATATTCCCTCTATTTTGTAGTATAGTTTTTCTCCCAACAGACGATCTAAGCCACAACCATATTCATACGTCTTAATCTCTTCAGCATATGTTGGACTTACTGTTGTAATCTTATCCGAATAAATAAGTCCTGCCTTCATATAACTTACCGCGCCATGGTATTCTATACGTTCTGGACTCATATATTCATTAGAGAGTTCTAAAACATCTAACGCTTCTCTCCCAAATAATCCTTGATATTTTAAGTTATGTATTGTATAAATGGTTTTAATCTTAGAAAAAAACATATCTCTACTATACATATCTTTAAGTAGTAAGCACAAAGGACCTGTTTGCCAATCATTACATTGTATAATATCTGGCATAAAGTCAATATGTCTAAGCATTTCTAACACACCCTTACAAAAGAATGCAAAGCGTTCATAATCATCTTGATAACCATACAATTCATCTCTTGAAAAATATGTATCGTTCTTTAAGAAATAGGTAGGTACAATGGTGTCATCAAAATATAGGCCTACGCCTTGTACACGCCATCCTAAATAAACGTCATAACTAGTTATAAAATGCTTGTCATGTTCAAAAAACTTTCCCCTAATACGTTGATAATAAGGCATTACTACTCGAGCATCTATCCCTCTTTCACGTAATTTCTTAGGTAATGCGCCTATAACATCTGCCAAACCACCTGTTTTAGCATAAGGTACTACTTCTGTTGACACAAACAAACACTTAAGTGGTCGGTTGTTCACTGTGATACCTCCTAATTTAGACTATTTCTTTTCTTATAATACACTTTTTTTGAATGATTTGTATAGTTAATTGTTTATTTTTTAAATTTTTGTTTATTTTTTAGGCATTTTTAATTCTTGCCCAACATAAATATTATTGGTACTATCTAAATCATTAAGTTTAGCTATTTCTAATGACTTTTTAGCATCGCCATATTTATCATAACTAATATTAGCTAATGTATCCCCTTGTTTAACTACATAAATATCATAATCTTCTGCTTCGTCTACTACTTCATTGTTTGTTACCTTTTCTTCTTCACTGCTACTTGCTTCATCTACTTTCTTTGTATCCTCTTTATTACTTTCATCCTCTGAAATATCTTCTCCAACTATTTCTTCTTTCGTAATAGTTGGTGTTGTAGCTTCATCCACATCAGTAGTTGTTTCATCAGTATTAGCTGTTTCATCTATATTTGTTACTTCATCTGCTTCATTAGCTGGAGTTTCAGATTGTTTATCATCTACTACAGCCCCTACCTCTTTGCCTAACTGTTCATTAAGTGCTGTTTCCTTATTATCTACACTGCCAGACATAACTGCTGCTGTTTCATTACCAATCAAACCTTTTGCATCATTCATTCTTACGATAATTCCAGTTAAAGCTACTAAAGCAATAGCTACTGCCATAATAGTAAAGCTTGTATTCTTCTTTTGCAGATATTCTTCCTTACGAATCTTTCCTATTTCTCTAAATTGGTTAACAACAGTATCCTTAATCTCCTCTGTTTCCTTCTTTGCAAAAGGATGCTCTACCATATATTTTTGCATAGGTTCGTTAGGTTCATAATACATGCAATATCCACTTTGTTCTTTGAGTTCTTCATCTTCATAAACATATACAGTCTCTACTTTATTTAACGCATCTACTAACATAAATACGCTGCCTGCACCTTCAAATACACTTCTATGTTCTCTAAGCTCTTTCATTGTAAGCATAGTGCCATAGCCAGGTTGCATATGTAGCCACCCAATAATGTCTTGATCCTTAAAATACTCTTTGCGCTTTTCTTCTATTTCATTAACAACATCTAAGTTGATCCATTCACTGCCATCTGTAAGCTTACTTGTATCAACAGGAATCATACCTGTAATCATCGCCTCTTTACTATCTAAATATACTTCACCAATAAGTATAGCTGCACTTTCTTTAGATAGGTCTGAATAAGCATATTGATAAATATAAGTATAAACATAATCCTCCATGTAAACATGATATTCACAATCCATATCACCAATCATTTTGACATTATCTAGCTTCTTCTTTTCATGTCTACTTTTATTTGGAACTTCTCTAGTACCCTTAATGTCTATATCATTAATTGTTTCTGTTACTTCATCGTATTGATTAAATGTTGTAGCTGCTATTTCATCCTGAACATCTTCATCTACATTAATTTTTTCTTTGAAGGTCTCTTCATTAATACTTTGTTCTACTACTTCAGCTTCTTCACTTATATGCTGCACGTTAGTATCTTGTCCATCGCCTTCATATAGATTTGTAACTTTAGTATTTTTATTACTCTTATTAGATTGGCCCTTACCAGGTCTATAAGATATTTTCCCCATAAGTATTCTCCTTCCATTATTATCCATTTTATCCATTTCCTAAAGAATACTATATGAGGAATAAATTTTTTAATCATTTATGTCGAACATATCAGTTTTTTTATTTGCAATTTAAGTACTATTTTTACTTTTTTTACCACAACCTGGCCTTAAGCTACTTTAATTCTATCTTTACGAATGCATATCTTATACTTTTTAGGAATTATTTTTATAACGATTCAAATTTTATATGATCTAAAAATATATTTAGCTGTAAAACTTTAATGTGCGAATCCTTGATTTTACTTACTTTAACAAATTCCTAAATAAATTCTAATAAAAACGGGAAATAAATCCCAAAAAAAGTGGCAAACTATAACAACAAATTAGGAAAGTGGTGATAACGTATGAATCCTGAGTGGAGTAATAAAGCCTCTCCCCTATATATCAACATTAACGAAGAAAATCATTTTAATACTTTTTGCAACGAGCTTCATAGCTACCTTGCAACCTATTTACCTTATCATAATGATGAACTTGTTATTGTATGTATAGGTACAGACCGCGCGACAGGTGATAGCCTAGGTCCGTTAGTAGGTTATAAATTAAAGGATTTACGAGAAGAGAAGGTCACATTATATGGCACTTTAGATGAACCTGTTCATGCAAAGAATTTAGAAGAAACCTTAAATCTTATTTTAAACAAACATAGAAATGCACTTATTTTAGCTATCGATGCTTGTTTAGGCTCTGCTAATAATGTAGGTTGTTTAACTATTGGCGAGGGTTCTATTACACCTGGCGCTGGTGTAAAAAAAGAATTACCCCCAGTAGGACATCTGCATATCACAGGCATTGTCAATTTCAGTAGCCTTATGAATATGGTTGTACTTCAGAATACCAGGCTTTCTTTAGTCATGCGCATGGCAGATACGATTTCTTCTGGTATGAAGTATTGTCTCTGGAGGTATTACAGATCTAATAAATCTTGTTTATAGTCACTATCCTTAATTTTTAGAAGCTATATAGACTATAATTCAAGTTGTAAATCGCCTTCTTTAATCCAAGTTAGTGAACGAAGCATTACTGCAAAAATCCAAGTTAAAACACCTGGTAGTACAAAACAAAGTAATAGTATTTGTACAAATAACACAGTACCGTTGGCTCCTTGCTCAATCATCGTTTGCCACATGAGCAGCGGTCCAACAAGACCTGAGGTTCCCATACCTGAGCCAGCTGGTACATTTTCAAGTCTAAATACCACAGTTGCAAGAGGCCCTGTAATGGCACTTGCTAATATAGGTGGTATCCATACTTTAGGATTCTTAATAATATTAGGCATCTGCAACATAGATGTTCCAAGTCCCTGTGCAATAAGGCCATTTATCTTGTTTTCTCTATAACTCATCACTGCAAAGCCTATCATTTGCGCACAGCAACCTGCTGTAGCTGCCCCTGCTGCTATTCCTGATAAACCTAAAATGACACCAATAGCTGCCGAACTAATTGGCAGTGTTAAGAAAATACCCATTGCTACTGAAATAACTATACCCATTAAAAATGGTTGCAATTCAGTTGCGCTTTCAATAAAGGCTCCTAATAAGGCTGTAAAGTTTGCAAGACTTGTCCCTATTAAAATAGCTACTAAGCTACCTGATAAAATAGTAACTGCTGGTGTTAATAATATATCTAATTTTGTTTTTCCTGCTACAAGTCTTCCAATCTCTACACCTATAACGGCTGCTATAAAAGCACCTAGTGGATCTCCTGGGCCACTAAATACAATGCCACTTTCAGTTATAAATGTACCTGCTATTATTTTAGTTGCATAAGCACCTACTACACCATTTAATACACTTGAATATAATACTAATTTAGTAGCACCTAAACTATGGGCTACACCCACTGCTATCCCTACACCTGTAAGGACAGTTGCAATCTGCCCAAGCTGCATTAAAAATTGACCAATCCAAAGGTCAGGCATAAATGAGCCTACTTGTTTAATAATTGTCCCTATAAGTAAAGTAGAAAATAGTCCTAAAGCCATACCACTTAAACCATCTATTAAATAGCGATTTACAAACTTTTTACCATACATGCGCCATTTACTTGTATCATTCATTTTCTTCTCCCCTTTATTTAATTTTGTATACATAATAACATGTGTCATGACACTAGTCAAACGGTTTGCTAATATAAAAATAAGAGTTTAAGTAATCTTCTTACAAATAAAGATTCCTTAAACTCTTTTTATATTACATTTCTTGTGAGTGACTCACTAAAAACCCATGTTCCTTTAGTTCTTCCTCTATAATATCTAACTCTTCTTCATTAGCTGCTTCTATAGTATGCATATGTGTACCATC
>USPX01000065.1 GCA_900556665.1 uncultured Eubacteriales bacterium | reverse complement strand
AGCATAAAATAACAGGCTATTTTTAATTAAGCAATAACATAATATGGTAAAAATGAATATACTAGTAAGTGAGTAAATGATTCAAGGTGATTGTATGAATAGACAGATTTTAGATTTAATTATTGTAGGAGCAGGCCCAGCAGGGCTTATGGCAGCTAAAACTGCAGCAGAATGGGGTTTATCTGTTGTTGTAATAGAAAAGAATAAAGACTTTAGTAAACTTCTAAGGGCATGTTCAGCACAATTTATTATGGATGCTGGTTACGAAAGAGAAGCTATGGAGATTAGAAAGCATAAATTAGTATTCCCTAAAAATCATTTTGAAGTGCCATATGATGGGGATTTAGTACCTATTAAAAATAAATATTATCATTCACCTCAAAACCATATTATTCACTTTGCTCGTTGTAATGGGGAAGCCTTTGCCTTTAAGTTTGATAAACGTAAATTGTTAGCCGACTTATATGAGGTTTGTAAGGATGTAGGTGTAGGCTTTAGAATGGGAACCTTAGCTACAGCTGGTGTAGATTATGGGGATGAAGTGAGTGTGCAAGTAAGAGGTGAAAATGGAGATGAAGTCCTAAAATGTAAAAAACTAATTATAGCTGAAGGCGTTAATGCTCATTTAAGTGGCAGTATGGGACTTAATGAAAATCGCATGCATTATGCAACAGCTTATACGGTGAAGTATTTTCTAGAAGGGGTAAAGGATATAGAACCTTATAGTTGGAACCTCTATTATGGTAAATGTTATCATACTAATTCACCAGCTATTATAGGGCCTAGTTTACATGGCAATCATATTGTGGAAATGACTTTAACAGGTGATGCTAGATTAAAACCAGCACAAATTTTTGAGGGCTTAAGAGCAGATAGTCCACTTAGTGAACAATTAAAAGATGTTAAGGTGATTAGCAAGATTGGTTGTCCCGTAAAAGCATTTTCTTCATTAAAGACACCATATAAGGGAAATGTATTAGCTATTGGGGATACTGCAGCCTTTGTAGAAGTTGAAGTACAAGGGGCATTAATGTGTGGACTTCATGCAGCACATAGTATTGTAAGGGAAATAAAGGGTGAGCCAGGCTTTGAAGATTATACTAAGTGGTGGAATGATTCCTTTGAATTTAATAGTTCCGATTATTTACGTGTGTCACAAGGTTATGCTTTAGTGCCTACTTATACAGATGATGAATTAGATTATTTATTTGGACTTATTGAAAATAAACGTTTAGAAGGTACTTATAGCCAATATAAGACACCTGAGCTCATTTGGGGTGCTATTTTAGAACATAAAGAGAAGATCAAGGAAGAAGCACCGGAAATCTATCATAAGATGAGTAATATGGATCAAAGCAGTTTGGCTGATTCTTTTAGTAAATAACTAGGGGGTTAATTATGAGAAGAAATATGAAAGACTTAATCATTGTGGGAGCAGGACCAGCAGGACTGATGGCTGCTAAAACAGCAGCCCAGAAGGGACTTAGTGTCATCTTGATTGAAAGGCAAAAAGATATTACAGATATTACCCGTACCTGCTCAGCACAATTGGTATTAGATGAAGGCTATGAAGGGGAGACGCTTAAGGTAACAGATGATAAAATTATATTTACTAAAAATCAATTTGAAGTGCCTTATACAGGGGCTAGAATGAATTTAGTAAGTAATAACATGATTTCACCGAAAGGACATAAAGTACATTTTGCACATCCGAATAATAAACCGTTTGCGGTTAAATTTGATAAGGGTGAACTACTTCGCAGTTTAAGTAAAGCTTGTGAAAAATTAGGCGTTGAAATAAGATTAGAAACAAGAGCTCAAAAAATCGAAGATAATGGCAATGAAGTATGCGTTACTGTAAAATGCCATGGGCAAGAAGAAAGGATCTATGGTAAGAAACTTATTATTTGTGAAGGCGCTAATGCAAGTCTTACTGAAATGATTGGTTTAAATGAAGGTAGACAATTGTTTGGTATGCCATTAGTTGCTTGTTATACTTTTGATGAGACAAAGGACTTAGACCTACAAAGTTGGAATCAATTTTATGGCAATAACTATCATCCATTTGCAGAAGTTATGGTAGGGTCAAGTTTAGAAGGCTTACATGCTATGGAAGTAGTTGTTATGGGCACAAAAGATTTAAAGCCAGAAATGCTTTTAAAAAAGGTTATAGGAGAAAGTCCTTTAAAAGAGAAGCTAGCAGGAGCAAAGGTTATTCGTAAAACGGGATGTGCCGTTAAGTCTTATGCATCACTTAAAAGACCTTATAAAGGCAATATTCTCATCATAGGTGATAGCGCAGCCCATGTGGAAACTTTAGTACAAGGCGCCTTGATGTGTGGTTATCATGCAGCAGATGCAATTAAGAAAGAATTGATGGGGCAAAAAGGATTTGAAGCGTATACAACTTGGTGGAACAAAGCTTTTGAATTTAATCGTATGGATAGCCTTGAATTCGTCAAACTCTATGGGACATTAAGCATTAAAGGCAGATTTGCTGATGATGAAATCGATTATTTATTTGCCATGTTAGAAGGTAACACTTTATGTGGTAACTTTAGTCAGTTTGAAACACCTAAAACTTTATGGCGTGAGCTACTCAAAATGAAAATGAAAATACAAGAGGAAAGACCTGAAATTTATGAAAAGATGAGACCTATTGAAGATTTAGCTGAAAAAGGATTGATTTAATACGAAGCACCTATTTTATAAGGAGATTTATAAAGTAATATGCTCCTAAAACAGGTGCTATAAAGCCTTCATATAAATATGATATAATATAAAAAACAGGACATACAATTTTGTATGCATAAGTTATCTAGGAGGCATAATTGATGGAATCAAGAGTAGCAGCAGCAGTAGAGAAAAAAAGAAATGGTTACAACTGTGCACAAGCAATTGCTTGTACATACTGTGACCTTGCAGGAATGGATGAAGAAACAATGTATCAAATGACACAAGCATTTGGTGCTGGTTTTGGGAATATGCAAGGGACTTGCGGTGCAATTAGTGGTGCTTGTGCAATCCTTGGTCTTATCAATAGCAAACAAGGGCATAATAAAGGTAAAACAATGCAAGATACAAGACAAATTATGAATGAGTTCTATGATCGTAATCATTCAGTAATTTGCAAAGAATTAAAAGGTATCGAAACAGGTACACTTTTACGTGGCTGTGATGATTGCGTAAAAGATGCAGCTGAGTTTTTAGAAAAGGTACTGGGCGAAGCATAAGATAGGAAATTTAAAAATGAGTCAGTATAAATTAGTTTATACTGACTCATTTGATTTATTATTTCCATACTCTTTTCATGTTAAAGAATTCTTGGATATATCCATAGAGGGAGATTGGGGAAATTATAAATTGATAGCATAAAATAAAAACAGTAAAGCCGAGGCTATTTTTTCGTACCTTTAAATCAAGTGCTTTAAAGAAGGTTCTTTGCTTGAAGAAGAGTAGTGCAAAGGTCAGCACAGTTAAAGGCACAACTAAAAGCGAGAAAGGCCCAACGATGTAAAACTTACCAAATAGTGCAAGAATCACGCCTGGAATGAAGAAAAGTACATAAGCAATATCCATAAATAAGATACAGATATCAATCCCTGTTAAAAACTTATAGTACATATTAGGCTGCTCCCAAGGTTTAATAAGTCTAAGGCCTTCAATCATACCTCTAGCCCATCTAGATCTTTGTTTTACAAAGTGACTAAACTCTGTTGGTACATCTGTAAAGGCGATAGCTAATGGTTCATAATATACTTTAAGATTTTTGGCTAGCATATTCCATGTTAAGATGATATCTTCACCGATGGCATCGCTCCAACCACCAATTTCTTTTACAACACTTGTTTTATAAATGCTGAAGGCACCTTGAGCCACTAAAGTACCTTGGAAGAGACCTTGCATTCTCTTGATAGACATGATACATAAGAAATAATCCCATTCCTGTAATTTAGCCAGTAAATTATCACGGCTATTTCTTACTAAAACACTACCAGCTACAGCAGCTATATCATTTGGGGCACTTTTGATTCGCGCCACAAGATATCGTACTGCACTTTTATGGAGTATTGTATCTGCATCCAGTGTGATGATAAATTCTGTAGTAGCTTTCTTAAGTCCTGCATTAAGTGCATTGAATTTGCCCGGGGTGTTTTCATCAATACACTCAATATCTAGAGGCAACTCACGATTTGCGCGAAGTACCTCCTGGACAGTATGGTCATTAGAATTATTATTGATGACGATTGTTTTGATTTTACCTTTATAATCTTGTGCATTGATGTAACTTAAAGTGTCATAAATGGTATCACCTTCATTATAGGCTGCTACAAGAATGGTAATGTCATCATCAGGATCATCATTTTTGAATTCAGGTTGCTTATCGATTAAAACACTTGTAAGTAAAAAAGTATTCATAAATCCTGGAATATAAGCAATCCCTGCGATGATTAAGAAACTGATAAAGAAATTGGTTACACTACTTAAGCTTTGTAGCCAGCTGCGAGATAAGAAAATAGAGAGAGCTACCCAAGCTAAGGCTGTAGTAAGTGCGATAAAGAATTTAGTTTTTACCGAAACATATCTACTTCTTTTCATTGTAAAACTCCTTTAATATTTTAGTAAATGTATAGATATTAAAGGCAAGATTTATGGAGTTTACAAAAAATGTAAAATAAATTTATTTTATAGATAAGAAGTAATTGTCTAAAATTATAATAAACTAAGATGTTAAAATCAATGAGTTTATTTTAAGTTTTAATATTGTGGAATATTAAAATATTAATAATGGATTTCAACTTATTAATAATAGTAGTTTGATGAGTGGAATCATAGGGTATAATAGTACTTGTTAGTAACTACAAACTTGAAAATATTAAGAATCACTATATAGTAGGGATTTTGATATCAATTAAGGGGGATTATAAAATGATAAAAATACTATTCGTTTGCCACGGCAATATATGTCGCTCACCAATGGCAGAGTTTGTGATGAAGGATTTAGTGAAGAAAAAGGGGGTAGAAGACCAGTTTTATATTGCTTCAGCGGCCACAAGTAATGAGGAAATAGGAAATGGTGTACATCCTGGTACAAGAAAGAAGCTAGGTGAATTTGGCATTAGTACCACAGGTAAAAGGGCCATTAGACTTACAAAGGCTGATTATGAAAAATATGATTTTATCTTGGGAATGGAAGCGTATAATCTGATAAATATCAGAAGGATTATTGGAAAGGATGAGGCAAAGAAGGTTTATAGATTATTAGATTTTAGCAGCCGTCCAAGAGACATTGATGATCCTTGGTATACAGGAGACTTTGATAAAACTTATGAGGATGTGTATGAGGGATGTGAGGCACTCCTTAGATATTTGTTAGAAAAAGATAAATAATAGACTAAATTTACATGAGTAATTATATGACCAAGCTAATATTATAAGATTATAAAAAAGAAGTTGTTAAGGCTTTTTTTATAATTAAAATGTAAGTATATTAGCCATATAAGGGAGATTATAGGATGTATGAAATAAGGTACAATCAATATCACATTAAACTAAACACCATAGATGAGGTTATTAAGCAAATCACTCAGATTCATAATGAGTTTAAAACTACAGAACCTCAAATGATCCTTCTTAAGCTTAAAGAAGTTACCCTAGAACTAGGATTAGGATATAAGTATGATAAGATATTATTGCTATTTACTAGTGGGGATCCATTGGATGATTCATTTTTAAGTTTTACTGGTAAGCCATTAAAGGAAACGATCAGATTTGAGCGAAAAGACCTTTTTCCATTTGCTTGTAATGAGAATAATCTGATTCCTATTACTGCTGCATTACAAGAAGTGGCATATATTTTGGCCCATGGGACAAGATCACATCAATTAAAATGGTATAGCAATTAGTTATAGAAACACCATGTCGGATATAAGAGAAGACATGGTGTTTTTTGTAATTAAAACTTAAATAAAAAGTAAAAGAAACTAAATTGAAGTAGTTAAGGGATTCTAATAATATAAAAATGAAAAATACAGTATAGAATAGGGAGAAATAGGGTATGAGAATAGGCAAATGGATTATAAAAATAGGTTTCATAAGTATGTTAATGATAGCAACTAGTGCAGCAGTGTATGCTAGTACAGCTATGCCAATGACTGCTAGATTCTTAGTTAATAATGAGGAGGTATGTGTGGAGGCATATACCATAGAGGGGAATAATTATTTTAAATTAAGGGATTTTGCTATGGCACTAAAGGGGACAGAGAAGGAGTTTGAGGTGACATGGCAATCACAGCTAGATCGGAAGAGCGTCGTGTAGGGAAAGAGGCAAAAGTTTATAAAGATGAAAAAGATACAGGTTTAACAGCTTATAAAATTGGGGATAGTAACTATTTTAAATTAAGAGATTTAGGCGATTTAATAGATGTGAATATTATATGGGATAGTAATGCTAAGGAAGTAAAGGTCAATGTACCATTAGGCAATATGAGTCAGGCGGTGCCTATAGGTGAGCCAATTACTATTGCAAAAGAAGCTTTAAAACTTCCTGTGGGGGAGGTGGAGGATTATCCCATTACACAAAGTGCTTATGAAGATATTTTATTGTATATGATGGCACATAGTTTAAAGACTTATGATATTCCCTATAATCATGTGATGTATGAAGAAATAGAAAGTGGTAATTTACAAGAGACCATTAAAGCCGCTTATACAGAGGTTTTTGCTAAATATATTGAGCAATTTGGCAGTTTAGAAGGATTGGGAATTCGTGCAGATGGTAGTGAAAGCTATGGGACACTTACATTAACCCTAGAACCTATTAAAGGCTATAATTTAAAAAGCAGTAAAGAAGCATTTTTTAAGGCAAGTACTGAGATTGTACAGCAGCTCATCAAAGAGGGGAAACTTACTACAGCTATGACACAGAAGGAAAAAGCAAAAGTATTGTATGAATGGGTGGCTGCGAATATTGAAAAGGATGAAAAAGCTTTGGACATTAGTCGTACAGGCTATGGGGCTCTTGAAAATCGTAAGGCTATTTGCCAAGGGTATACGGCTGTTTATAATACCCTATGCAAATTAGTGGGGATAGAAGTAACAGGCGTCATAGGAAAAGCAGGAGGGGAGGATCATAGCTGGACATTAGCTACATTAGATGGGGAAAAGGCATATATTGATATAACTTATGGGGCAGCATTATCTCATAAGATGCAAAACTATGATTATCGCTACTTTATGATTTCAGAAGAAATATTAAGTCAAGATCATGAATGGAATTGAAATTGAAATATTGACCAAACTTAGGTTGTAATGTATTATGGGCAATAAGGTGAACAAAATTAATACTAATTAGAATACTTAATAATATTAATAAGATTAATATAAAAAAGTGACAAGTTTACCATTATAGCAAAGGGGGAGATTAATATTTATTTAGCTGAGAAACACGCCAACACTTATTACAAAAAAGATGTTATGTCTGGTAACATTTTTAGTACGAAGGAATTTGAAGAATTATACACATATAATGGGAAGCTAGGTGCCTTATATTCAAGTGAATGTACAAGCTTTGTAGTATGGGCACCTACAGCTACAAAGGTAGAGCTTGTTTTATATGGCAAAGATGGAACCGTTACCAATAACAAAGCAGAAAGTAAACAGGCCATGCTTAAAGCAGAAAAGGGAACATGGCAGCTGACTAAAATAGGTGATTTAGCAGGAACCTATTATAACTATTTAATCACAGTAGACGGTAAAACTAATGAAGTAGTCGATCCTTATGCGAAAGCAGTAGGTGTCAATGGCAAACGTGGCATGGTGGTTGATTTAAGTGCAACTAATCCTGCAGGCTGGGAAAATGATAAAAGCCCTATTTTAAATGCAGCTACGGATTCAATGATTTATGAGATACATATTAGAGACTTTACAATAGGTGTGGGTTATGAAGAAAAAGGTTATAACGGTAAATATAAAGGTGTTTGGCAAAAGGGAACAACACTTTCAAATACCACAATTAAAACAGGTATTGATCATTTATTAGAGTTAGGTGTTAATACAGTTCAAATTATGCCAACCTTTGATTATCTGTCAGTTGATGAATCAAAGCTGGATAAAATGCAATTTAACTGGGGTTATGATCCTCAAAATTACAATGCGCCAGAAGGCTCTTATTCAAGTGACCCTTATAATGCTGCTACTAGAATTACGGAGTTAAAAGAATTAATTCAGGCCTTACACAAAAATGGTATAAGAGTCATTATGGATGTGGTATATAATCATACAGGTACTGCAGTAGATTCTAATTTAAATTTAGCTGTACCAAATTATTATTATCGTTTCAATGAAGAAGGCGAATTTACTGATGGATCAGGCTGTGGTAATGAAACAGCTTCTGAAAGAACCATGGTTAATAAGTTTATTGTAGATTCTGTAGTTTATTGGGCAAAAGAGTATCATATAGATGGCTTTAGATTTGATTTAGCTTCTATTTTAGGTCAAGATTATGAAGGCAAGTGGATGAAAGATTCGCTCTTACAAGAAATTGCAAGTGATGCAATTCTTTCAAATGTAAAGTTAATCACAGAGAGTTGGGATGCCAAAGGAAGCTATGATGTAGGACGTATGCCATATCCATTTAGAGAGTGGAGTGATTATTTTAGAGATACGATGCGTAAATTTGTAAAGGGTGATCAAGGGATTGTAAAATCTGTAGCCGATTGTATGCTTGGCAAAGAAATTTACTTTGCAGATATGCAAAAAGGTGGGACACATACTATTCATTTTATTACAGCCCATGATGGCTTTACGCTCCGTGATTTATGTAGCTACAATGGCAAACATAATCTTGAAAATGGTGAAGAAAATCGAGATGGGAATAATGCCAACTATAGTTATAACTGGGGAGCTGAGGGTCCTACAATAGATCAAAATATTTTACGTAGGCGTCTTGTAGCGACTAAAAATGCCATGTGCCTACTTTTAATGGGGAAAGGTGTACCGATGATGCTTATGGGAGATGAAATCGGTAGAACCCAAGGTGGTAATAACAATGCGTTTTGTCAAAATCATGAAGGGATATGGATGAACTGGGATCAGCTTATCTCAGAAGCTGAATTATATACGTTTACAAAGGGGCTTATTCACCTTAGAAAGACATTAAAGTACTTTACTACACAGGAAAAATATAAGGTGACATGGCATGGGGTAAATTATGGTCAGCCTGACTGGTCAT
>USPX01000064.1 GCA_900556665.1 uncultured Eubacteriales bacterium | reverse complement strand
AGTAAGTTTTATATGAGTAATCTTCATTTTCATGTCCTACTGTTACTTTTAATTTTGTCTCTTCCTCACTTCTTGCTTTGAAACCTACTTGATATGTTTTGCCTTCTTCTAATTTCACACCTTTTTGAGCAAGTTGAACTTCCCATGAGTTTGCACCTAACTCATTTGATTCTATCTTAAGCATTTTATCTTCTACTGAGAAATCAGCTTTTGCATTTTCAGCTACATAAGGATTCCAGCCATCTAAATTTTTATCAAATTGACCATTTTTTAATTGTGATTTTAGAATTAAACCATCTTTTACTTCACATACAACATTGTCAATTGTTACTGAGTGCACATCTGTTGGTGCTCCTGTCATATTACCAAATAAGAATTTAAGACCTAAAGTTTTATCTCCATCTGCTGGCATTGTATATTCAAAGCTATATTTTTGTTTTTCTGGTGTTAATCTTACATTTTTTTCAAAGAATGCACGCCATGTACCTTCTTCTTCTATTTTAACTGTCATATCTCTTGGAATATCTGATGAAGCTTCAAATTCAACAACATATTTCACACCTGCTGAGAATGGCATATCTTTTTGTTGTAACATAACACTCCATGGGTTAGAACCTAAATCAGTTGTAGTAAATTTCGCTTCACCGTCAAATGTCACATAAACCATCCCAGTTTGCGCCACCTTCAGAGAAGTCACCATTTTTAAGTGGGAAGATTTCTACATTATCGAAGTCTTGTCTTGTTTCAATTACGCTAACATTATCAAATACTACTTCATTTTCATCTACGCCGCCCATTTCAAATACAAGGCGTCCTTTATTTGTGCTCTTACCTTGGCAGTGCATAACAAGTTCATAGTTTTGCATATTTTCTGTTACAATCATATCTTCTTCTGCATAAACTGTTTGTCCATCTTCACCTACAAGTTTCACTTTCATAGGTTGCATTTTATCTGCGCTTGCTGCAAAGGCTACTGTATAATTAGCATCTTCGCTAAAGCTTAAACCTTGTTGATTGAAGTTTACATCACTTAAATCACTACCACCTTTATTGATTTGAATATGTAAATCGCGTGTTGTTTCAGGCACATGCATAGTTGCTGCTGCCCCATTTTGCCCATCTAAGTTCCAGTATGTTAAACGATCTAATCCACCTTTATCAAATGTCCCATTATAAATGAGGCTACCATTTTTAAGTGGTGCTTTAGGTTTGTTAAAGTCTTCTACTTCTGGGTTTGTGATTTCTTCTAATCTTACATTGCCAATCCATACATCTTTATCATCAAGACCTAAGTTAAATTCACAGCGTGCCTCAGTATCTGTGAGTCCTCTCATTGTAAATACTTTTTCAATGTGTTTTACTTCAGTATTTAAGCTTTCTGTGTAATCACCAGAGTATACAGCGTAACTTCTTGACTCACCGCCACCTACTTTAAACTTAATATCTCTTTCGCCTTCTGCTTTTGCATCGAAAGATAATTTATAAGTTCTATTACGTCCTAAAGTTGTAAGCTGTACCATTTGAACAGAATATGTTTGATTTCCTGGCTGATCAATGCTGATTTTAGCAAATGGTTTACCATCAATTTCTTCAACTTTTGCTGTCGCGTCACCTTCATAGTTTGTAAGGTATAGCAAGTTCCATCCTTCACCAAAGTCCTCTTCTGCTTCTTTATTATCTTTGATACCATATTCTGCATAAGTATTGTCGTAAATTAAATTGCCATCTGTAAGTGGCAACCTTGCATCTTCTGGAAGCTCTGGTCTCTTGCTATTTGGATCAACAGCTTCTGGATACTGACCTGTTTCACTTTCATACATACGTACATAGTCTACTTCCATAGCATATTCTTTCCCGCCATCAAAGATAGAATCATCTGCATCCAAGTTAGGGCCTACGCCATCATACCAACCACCTACAGCTAAATTTAAAAGCACATGGAATTCTTTATCAAATGGTGCTGGGAAAGCATATCTTTCGCCTGTTTCGGCATCAACTGCATACCAGCTATCTTGTGTTTGATAGAGTTTGCCGTCTACATACCATCTTATTTCACCTGGCATCCATTCGATAGCATATGTATGGAACTCATCGATTGTTTGACCTTCTGGGAATACATAGCTGCTACCTGATTGTGCGTTGTCAGGTCGTTTATCGCCGTAGTGAAGTGTTCCCCATACTTCATTATTGACACTACCGCGGCTTTCCATAATATCGATTTCACCAGATGTTGGCCATCCTGTATATTCTTCATTTTCAGGAAGCATCCAAATAGCTGGCCATAATGATTTACCAAGTGGTAATTTAGCTCTTACTTCGATTTTACCGTATTTTTGAGCGTATTTCCCTTTAGTGACCATACGTGCTGAAGTATAGTCATAAGTTTTACCATCAATTACTGTTTCTTCTTTTTTAGCTGTGATTTTGAGTTTACCATCTTTTACTGTGGCATTTTCTGCTTTGTAAACTTGTTTTTCCTGATTCACATCTAAGAAACCATTATTGTAGCCCCATTTTGTAGTGTCTACTGCATCCCCATCAAATTCATCACTCCATACAAGTTTCCATTTAATATCGCCTGGATTAGTAGATGAACTATCATCATCTGGTGTTCCTGTATTAGAGCTGCTTGGATTTTTACTGCTAGAAGAAGTACTTCCTCCGCCGCCACCATTTGTTACTGGTGTAATCGCTGAAGTAATTCCTTCTTTAGTAATCACTTTATCTGGTTTTACTTCTGATTTAATGCCTGTTTTATTTTCATATAATGTTTCGATTTTACCTTGTCCTTTGATTTGTACAAGTTCATTGGCTACAATTTGACTAATCACTACCTCTTTAGTCATTTTAATTGTTGCTACTTTATCTTTTGATGGATTGTATGCTGAAATAACTACACTTGTAATGTTTGATTTACCTTTTAAATCTAAAGTTACATTTTCATCAATAAATATATTTCCTTTTACAATAGCATTTTCTAAAGTAATACTTTCTGCATTACCTGAAATATATACATTACCTGTTACAGTGATGTCTTTAAGTACGACATCTTTCCCACTGATGACTACATTACCTTGAATTTCTTTTGTATAAGTACCAGCTTCTTTAATAATTTCAGCATTTAAACGGTCTATTACAACCATTAATTCAGCTCTTGTTAAAAATGCTTTTGGTGCAAATTTACCATTTGGCATACCTTTCATATAACCAGCTGATACTAAAGCATTTACTGCATCCTTTGCCCAATCGGCTACATCTTCTTCATCTAAAACTACCTTATCCTTTGAAACTTCTAGTTTATATATATTGGCAAGTGCATAGGCGAGCTCTTCTCTAGTTGCCATTTTATTAGGCTCAAATTTTCCATTATAGTCATTCATGATTCCCATTGCACTTATACGAGAAATAGCGCCCTCATACCATTTACCTTCAGCTACATCTTCATATTTTTTTGCATTTTCAATGTCTTTTAATGCAAAGATTCTATCAATGATTACTGCAAGCTCTCCACGTGTTACTTGTCTATTAGGTTTGAAGCTACCGTCTTCATAACCTGTTACAATTCCATTTTGTGTCCATTTCATAATTGCATCAGTATACCAAGCATTGTCTTTGACATCATTAAAAGTATGTTCTATTTTATGAGGTGCTGCTATACTACTTACTGGCATTTGTGATAATACTATTGCTGCAGCTAACATAGCTGCCATTCTTTTTCTACAAGTTCCTATCTTTCTCATAATTGCCTCCTATATATAAAGCTATCAAATTTTAGCGCGTTTATTAGTTTTATTTATATATATTTTAGTATAATCTCTTTAACCTTTTATTTAAGTGTACAAAATTTCGATTATTATAGATAAAATTATTGACTATTTTTCATAATTCAAAATCATTACACCATATTTCCTTTTCTTACTGATATTAGGTAAAACAAAAAGAGCTACAGCGAAATAATTTCTTATTTCACTATAGCTCCTTTTCATTTATATATATTCTTAGTAGTGAAGTCCACTCCAATATACATTTTCTTTTACAATAGCATCTTCAGGAAGTTCTACACCTTCAAGTGCCCATTTTTTGAATTCCATGAAACCTGTACGGTCTACAATGTATCCAATGTGTTCTTTTCCACCTGGTGCATCTTTTGCAATATATTCTGTTACATATTTGTATGTGTTTGTGATGATTTTTACGATAGAATCTTCATCAGCCCATACAATCCAGTCTTCTGCAAGTCTAGGATTTTTCTTACCTGTACGTCCCATAATAGCAAGACGGTAGTATTTTTTCTCACTTCTTGTCCATGCGCCTGTTGGACATGCGTTAATACATACACCACAACCTACACATTTCTCAGCATTTCTTTCTACACGGTAGTTTTTAGCTGATAAACAGTCTACTGAACGAGATTTACATCCTCTTACACAAGCCCCACAAGATACGCATCTTGTTGGGTCATATTGAGGTCTTGTCATCCCAATAATCCCGAAGTCATGCATTCTTGCTTTAATACAGTCATTTTGACATCCTGTTAAAGCAATTTTAAAGTGAAGGTCATTTGGGAAGATTGCTTTTTCAATACGTTTTGCAAAGTTTGTTGTATTGTAGTTTGCAAATGGACATACTTTATTTCCGATACAAGCTGACACGTTACGTGTTCCAGCTGCTGTATAGCCTTTGCCTGGTACTTCTTGATTGATTTCTAATTTCTCAATAAGTGGTTGTACCATTTCATTAACTTTTTCGATATCTTCCATTTTAATGCCAAGAATCTCAAAACCTTGTCTTGTTGTAATATGCACTTGACCATTTCCATAAGTATCTGCAATTTCTTGTACTTTGCCTAAGAGGTCCGCTGTAATAAGTCCACCTGGTACTCTGACACGTAAAGCTGTGATACCTCTTACTTTTGTTACTCTATATGCGTTCTTTTTAAGTTTCTTTGTATTAATATCCATGCTTAGCACCTCTTAGTCTCTTAATAATTTACCTTTTGTATAGTTAAATACTGGTCCATCTAAACAGATATATGTGTCGTCGATTTTACAGTGACCACATTTACCAATCCCACAGCACATTTTACGTTCTTGAGAAATCCAAATGTTTTCTTCCGCAATACCACGTTTTAAGAATTCTTGTACTGTGAATTTCATCATGATTGGTGGTCCTACTACGATAACTTGTACATCACTTAAATCTTTAATAGGAAGCTCTGGAATATATTTTGTTACAAGTCCAGTTGGTCCTTCGTAGCCTTCTGGTGCATTATCTACAGATACGATCATATCCATTTTGCTTTCCCATGCTTTAAGATCATCTTTGAATAAGATATCTTCTGGGCTTTTGAAACCAGCGATTAATGTAAAGTTTTTAGCATCTTCAGGATGTTTTGCAAAGTGCTCAACGATTCCTCTAACTGGTGAAAGTCCTGTTCCCCCAGCTACAACTACCACTTCATGTCCTTTGTAGTTTTCGATGTCAAAACCATTTCCATATGGTCCTCTTAAGAAGAGTTTGTCACCTACATATTTTTCAAAAATCTCATTTGTTACTTTACCAACTTTACGAATTGTAAGGTCTACTGTATCTTCACCAATACCACTTACTGAAATTGGTGCTTCACCAAATTTAGGAAGAGAAACTTCGAAGAATTGTCCTGGTTTTACATCTCCTTCGAAATGCATACGGAAAGTATATTCGATTTCTGTGTGTTTAATTACTTCTTTAATTTCTGATAAGAAAGGGATATATTCGTTAGCCATTATTTGTTTACCTCCTCCATAGCATCTGCTAATTTGTTAATACAGCTTGAGAATGAAATATATTCAGGACAGATATCATCACAACGTCCACATCCTACGCACATGTGATAACCGAAACGTTTTTTGTAGTCATGTACTTTGTGCATCACTTTGAAACGCATACGTTGACCTTTGTTTCCTCTGAAACTATGACCGCCGGCCATATCTGTGTAACCATTTACTTGACAAGAAGCCCATACTCTACGGCGCTCCCCTGTTTTTTTGCGGTCAGAACCTTCATAAAATACATCTTGCATTGTGAAGCATGTACAAGTTGGACAAACGAAGTTACATCTGCCACATGCGATACAACGTTCATTGTATTCTTCCCACATTGTGCTATCCATAACATCTAATGAAAGATTTTCTGGAATATTTACATGTGTTTTGTTTTCTGTTACGAATTCTGGTTTTACAGTTACTTCTTCTGCTTCTTCAAGACGCATCATAAGCTCTTCAAATGATCCATCAAGGTATACATTTTCGCCATCTACTTTAATATAAGCATCATGTGTATCACATGTATTTGTTCCCATATCTACACAGAAACAGCTGTCAAAGCTTTTGCTGCATCCCATTAAAATGAATTTAGTTTTTTCACGGATTCTTTTGTAGTAAAAATCTTCAAATCCATTTCTAAGATAAATTTCATCCATACGTTTTACAGCATGCATATCACAGCTACGAAGGAAGATTACCGCACCTTTTTTAGGTCCATCTGCTTCTTTTACTTCATCTTCTGTAAAGTAGAAAAGTGTTTCTGAAATTGGTGTTAAAATTTCTTTATATGAAAACTCAGATTTCACATCGAACTCGATTTCCTCTACGCTTGTAATTTCACCATAGCGTACGCGGTCTGTATCTGAATATGTTCCTTGTCCTTTAAATACTTTTGGTGCATAAATGCTGTAAGTCTTTGATAATTCACTTAAAGCTTTATTGAAATTATTAATATCTATTTTATAGCCCATTATTACACTCCGTTCGTTAATAAATTAACACTTCACCTTTCACTGCGGCGTCGTTTATGAGTTAAGTATATTAGATTTATGACTTTGCTTCCGTGATAATGGTCACACTTCATAATTTTCCAGTAGTGTTATGGATTCTTTTATATTTTTTATTTATTTGTTTATAATATGAATGTAATAAATCAATATTTTTAGGCTCTTTATTATTTAATTAATAATTTCATCATAATTTATTAATATGCATATTCTATGCTAAATGCTCGACAATTAATTTTAGGAGGTTTTTATATGGAGCAAGTCTTAAAATCTACGCTTTTGGAACTTGAGCTCTTTAAAAATGTCTCCCCTAACACACTGGATTTCCTTACAAATAAAGGCTTTATAGAAACCTTCTCTCAGGGGGAACATCTCTTTTATGATAAGGATACAGTGCATTGTTTTTATATTTTAATCTCTGGTACAGCCAGTCTTTATAAAACAAATAGTAATGGCCAAAATAAAATTATTTTTATTGAAGACCATGGAGCACTTTTGATTTTTGAAGATTTACCTAGCGCAATTAATTGCCAAACCACTTCTCAGTGCAAAGTCTTAACTTTTTATAAAAAAGATTTAATAGATGCGATGATGAACGATTTTGTACTCACACAAAATGTTATGAATATCCTTACTAAACGTGTAAGGCGTCTCTATAGACAACTGAAAAATGCAACTTCTATTATCAAAATTGAGAAAAAACTTGCCGCAAAACTTTGGAAACTTGGGAAAGATTATGGTATGCCATGTGAGCGTGGTGTACAAATTAATTTTCCAATTACTGTAACTTCCCTTGCAGATTTTTTGGGTTCTTATAGAGAAACAATTTCTCGTGCCTTGAAATTACTGATTCAGAAAGAACTCATCATTTATGAAAATAAACAAATTATAATTCCAGATTCTGAGGCCCTTTCCAAATTCTTTAAAACACCGTGATATATGTCACGGTGTTTTTTATTGTTAAAGTTTATACTATCTATATCGTTAATTAATTATCAAAGAGAGGGTTTTACAAATGAAAAAAGTTCAATCTACCTGTAATTTCTGTGCATTAGCTTGTAATCTTGACTTCTATGTAGAGAATGAACAAATTTTAAAAGTGGTACCAACACCACACTATCCTGTTAATAAAGGATTCTCATGTATCAAAGGGATTTCCCTTGATAAACAACATACAATGATTAAGCCATCATCTATGCCACGTATTCGTGTAAATGGTGAAATGCAAGAAACATCTTGGGATGAAGCTTACAAATTAGTAGCAGATAAATTACTTGCTATTAAAGAAGAACATGGTGGCGATGCTATTGCTGGGATCAGTACAGGTCAAATTCCATTAGAAGAAATGGCACTCTTTAGCCATGTCCTTCGTAACTTCCTTCGCGGAAGCGTAGATGGTAACACAAGACTTTGTATGGCAACATCAGTAGTTGCACACAAACAAAGCTTTGGTTTTGACGCACCACCTTATACATTAAATGACTTTGAATTATCAGATACAATCTTCTTAATTGGTGCTAACCCAGTTGTGACACATCCAATTATCTGGGATCGTATTCGTAAAAATAAAAACAAAAAAGTTATCGTTATTGACCCACGTCGCAGCGAAACTGCTCAAAATGCAGATTACCACTATGGAGTAAATGGTAAAACAGATATTTACTTATTCTACGGTCTTGCAAATATCTTAATTGAAAAAGATTACTTAGACCACGACTATATTGCAAACCACACAGAAAACTTTGATGGTTTCAAAGCATTAATCGCACAATATACACCAGAAATTGTTGCTGAAAAAACTGGTCTTAAAGTAGAAGACTTATATGAAATGGCTGAACTTATTCACACTGGTGAACGCGTTTCTTTATGGTGGACAATGGGTATTAACCAAGGTTATGAAGCGGTAAGAACTGCACAATCTATCATCAATATCGCACTTATGACAGGTAATATTGGTAAACCAGGTACTGGTGCTAACTCGCTTACAGGTCAATGTAATGCTATGGGTTCTCGTGCATTCAGTAATTCAGCTGGTCTCTACGGTGGTGGTGATTATGATAACGTAGCAAGAAGAGCTGCAGTTTGTGAAGCTTTAGAAATTACAGATGAGCAGCTTATTAACAAACCAACACTTCCTTACAATGTCATCATCGAAAAAATCAACGCAGGTGAAATTAAAGCACTTTGGGTACTTTGTACAAACCCACGTCACTCATGGACAAATAACTCAACATTTGAAGAAGCGATTAAAAAATTAGACCTCTTCATTGTACAAGATATCTTTGGTGACACACATACATCAGAAAACTGTGATGTATTCTTCCCAGTTGTACCAGGTCTTAAAAAAGAAGGTACTTACATTAATACAGAAAGACGTCTTTCTCCAATGCGTCCAGTCCTTACAAAAGGTGAAAATGAAAGAACTGACTTTGAAGTATTCTTAGGCGTTGGTGAAGCGCTTGGCATGGGATCTTTACTTGATAAATGGCAAACACCAAAAGCTGTATTTGAAATGATGAAAAAATGTTCAAAAGGTATGCCTTGTGATATTACA
>USPX01000063.1 GCA_900556665.1 uncultured Eubacteriales bacterium | reverse complement strand
CTTTCTGATGAAGGAGATTTTATTTTTGCTTAAGTTAGCGGCTGAACAGTTACAATTATTTTTCCTCACATGCTCAAGAAAAACGAATTGCTAAGGAAGAAAATGAGGAAAAGATTAAAAATATTATTCTTGAAGGTTATCGATTTAAGAATAGAAAAAAAGGTGCTAGACAAATAAAAATGACATTAGCTACTCACTTTGGAATCAATTATAATCTCAAACGTATCTGCAGGATAATGAAAAAGTTTGGGATTGTTTGCCCTATCAGAAAAGCAAATCCATATAAACGAATGGCAAAAGCAACAAAGGCACATAGTGCACTTCCGAACTTACTAAATAGAAAATTTAAACAAGGTATTCCAGGAAAGGTGTTACTTACAGATATTACATATCTGTTTTATGGAAAAGGAAAGAAGGGATACTTATCAACTATTTTAGATGCTTCAACTAATGAAGTATTAGCTTATAATGTAACAGATCATTTGAGATTAGAGCTAGCTACAGATACAATTCATAATCTAAAAAAGAGTGCAGTTCAATTACATAAAGATGTATTTATTCACTCAGATCAAGGGGCTCACTATACAAGCCCTAAGTATCAACAAATTGTAAAGGCATACAATATGAAACAATCTATGTCACGACGAGGGAATTGTTGGGATAATGCCCCACAAGAATCATTTTTTGGACATCTAAAAGATGAAATAGCCTTAAAGGAATGCAAAAATATAGATGAAGTAAAAGAAGAAATAGATGAGTATATCAAATATTATAATGAATATAGATGCCAATGGAACTTAAAAAAGATGACTCCTGTAGAATACAGAAATCATCTTCTTAGTATTGCCTAGCTTTTTTCAAAATGTCCTTTACAAAGGGTACATTTTAAATTTGTCTCAGTCTTTTTTTTATTAACTTGAATATATATAAGTATTAATGTTTATTAACAATAATAATACCAATAGATACAAATAAAAGTGCAACAAGATGAATAGGTGTAATATGCTCTGATTGAATAAAGAGTGTAGTAAGTAAAGTTCCTGAAATAGGTACTGCGAATTTATACATGGCAAGTTCACCAACTTTTCTAAGCTGAAGGATATAATACCAGAGACAAAAGGCAACACTAGATAATAAAGCAAGGTATAAAAGTAAAGAAATTGAAAGTGGTGTGAAATTTAAATTGCTTACACGTCCACCCATTAAATGGCCTATAAAGAAAAGCACAATAGAGCCAATTATCATTTGCCAGCTGCTGTAAACCATACTAGGAAGTTCTCTACCAATTCTTTTGGCAATAAACATGGTAAGTGCGCTTACAAGTCCAGATATAATCATGAATCCTTCGCCTAATAATGTGAATTGCAAAAGATTATCTGTTCCTTTATTTAAATTGATTAAAATAAGGCCAATAAAGCCTAAACTTAAACCTAACATTTTTCTGATACTTAATTTGTCATCTTTGTATATAAAGTGAGCTAAAATGACGGAGAAAAAGATACCTACTTGTCCTAAAATAGAGGCTTTGATACCAGAGGTATTGTTTACACCGATATTAAAGAAAAAGTATTGCAAAGTGGTATTGAATAGCCCTAAAATAATAATTAATAAAAATTGAATTTTGTTAACTTTAAAAAGGGGGGCACCGGTTAATAGGCCGGCAATAAAGATGAAAATGCCTGCCAGTAAGAAACGTAAGCTGATAAAAGTAATTGTGCCGCCAAGATCATGGCTTACAATACCCATTTCTTTATAAACAATTTTTAGAGCAGGAAATGCACTACCCCATAAAATATTACAAAATATAGCTATAAGTGATGTGGTTAAAATAATTTTGGATTTAGATTGATTTTTTGGCATACTATAGACTCCTTGGGAAAATATCAATAAATTTTGTTATGTGTATGTTATAATAGGGATATTATAGCATAGTGCGGCATAAATAAAATTTTTAGCATAGTTATTTTTGTAACATAGACTCATTTGGTAGCAGACTTAGGACGACATAGAAAGTAGAAGTATCGCACTATAGATTTATAAGAAGTAATAAACATCAGTAAGATGAAAGACGGGAGAAAAATATATGAAAAGAAATTTAACCCTATTAACAGATTTATATCAGTTAACAATGATGCAAGGATATCATGAGAATAACATCAATAATCATGAAGTAGTATTTGATTTATTTTATAGAAATAACCCATCTAAAAATGGTTATGCGATTTGTGCAGGGCTTGAGCAAGCTATAGATTATATTGAAAATCTTCATTTTGATGAAGAGGATATTGCTTATTTAAGAGGACTTAATTTATTTAATGAAAGTTTTTTAGAATATCTTAGAAACTTTAGATTTACAGGAGATATCGATGCAATTCCAGAAGGAACTGTAGTATTCCCTATGGAAGTATTAATGCGTGTAAAAGCGCCTATTTTAGAAGCACAGTTTGTAGAAACAGCACTTTTAAATATCATTAATCATCAAAGTCTTATTGCAACTAAAGCTGCTAGAGTTGTACGTGCAGCAGAAGGTGATCCAGTACTTGAATTTGGACTTCGTCGTGCACAAGGACCAGATGCAGGTGTTTATGGTGCGAGAGCAGCAATAATTGGTGGATGTGCAGCTACATCTAATGTACTTACAGGACAAATGTTTGATGTGCCTGTATCAGGTACACACGCACATAGTTGGGTTATGAGCTTTGATGAAGAAATTGAAGCATTTAGAGCATATGCTAAATTATTCCCAGATAAATGCATTTTACTTGTAGATACTTATGATACACTCGGTTCAGGCGTACCAAATGCTATTAAAGTATTTGATGAAATGAAAGCAAAAGGCATTAAGATGGAATCTTACGGTATTCGTTTAGATAGTGGAGACCTTGCATACCTTTCTAAAAAGGCTAGACATATGTTAGATGCAGCAGGACATAAGGATGCTATTATTAGTGCCTCATGTGATCTTGATGAAATGCTTATTGCAGACCTTAAGAGACAAGGTGCTCAAATTACACTTTGGGGTGTAGGGACAAATATGATTACATCATCTGACTGTCCATCATTTGGTGGTATTTATAAGTTGGCTGCTGAAATTCATGAAGATGGTGTAGTAGTACCTAAAATTAAAATCTCTAATAATCCAGAAAAAGTAACAAATCCAGGTATTAAAAAGGTTGTACGTGTTTATAACAAAGAAACTGGTAAGATTAAAGCTGATATCATTGCACTTGAGGAAGAAGTATTTGATGAAACAAAAGAGCTTGTACTTATTGAGCCAAATGCAAGATGGATGAAAACTAAATTAAAACCAGAAAGCTATGAAGTAAGAGAATTATTACTTCCTATCTTTAGAGATGGACAAAAGGTATATGAAGTACCAACTGTGAAAGCAATTAAGGAGTACGCAAAAGAAGAATTAGAAACTCTTTGGGATGAGTATAAACGACTTGTTAACCCAGAAATTATGTCAGTAGTTTTATCTGAAGGATTATATACATTAAAAGAAAAGATGTTAGAAGGCTATAAGAAAGACTAGGTGATGTAAGTGAGTAAAAGAGAAAGTATATTACTTAATGATATTAGAATGTTATGGACAATGGGTTCTAATCATTTAATGCTTTCAAGAAAACGTAAAGAATATGCATATGGCAATGAAAAACATTCTGTGCGTAAAAGTAGAGAAGAAATTTATAAGCAAATGCAGCAGTTATGTAATCGTATGATTAAAGCTGCAAGAATGGATTTAAGAGTTATGGGGAGAGAAAATCTACCTAAAGAAGGTCCTGTACTTTATGTAGCAAATCATAAAGGAATATTTGATATTGTATCTCTTGTAAGTACTATTGACGATCCATGTATTTATATTGCTAAGAAAGAAGTAAGCAATATGATGTTAGTTAACACATGGTTTGATGCATTAGGTGCCATTTATATTAATCGTGATGATAAGAGAGAGACAGTAGAAAAGATTATTCAAGGTATTAATGAAATAAAACAAGGACAATCTATAGTAGTTTTTCCAGAAGGCACAAGAGTTGCTGGAGATGAGATTCAAGAATTCAAAGGTGGCGTATTTAAATTAGCTACCAAAACAGGTGTGCCAATTGTACCAATTGCTATTCATAATACACATAAGGTATTTGAAGAAAAAAGAGGTATTCAAAAGACAACAGTAACATTAAATATTGGAAAGCCAATAGAAGTTAAAGACCTAAGTAAAGATGATATAAAAGTATTACCTAAACTGACAGAAGATATTGTAAGAGAATTATTGGATGAAATTATAAATCAAAGTCAACTGAAGTAAAAATTATATATTTACTAAGGAGGAACACGTATGCTGGAAATAGTTAATGAGAAGGTAAATGTAGAAGTGTCTAGAGATAAAATGCTAGGCGTTATATGGTTTACACCACCAGAGGAAGGTGGAAAATTACTTAATTTAGAAGAAATCAGATTAGCCGTTGCTAATAGAGGAATTAGTAAAGGTATTGATGAAGACGCACTTATAGAACTTTCGCAAACAAAGAAATACGATTATAAATATATTATTGCACAAGGTAAGAAGGCTGTTGATGGGACAGATGCTACCTTAACTTTTAACTTTGACCCAAAAAGATTAGTACACTTCGTGCCTAAACAAAACGAAGATGGTACAGTAGATTTTAAGGATTTAGGAACCGTTTTTAATGTAAAAAAGGGTGATGTCCTTGCTACTAAAACTTTCCCTACTCAAGGTGAAGAAGGATACAATGTGTTGGGGGGCGTAGTAAGGGCAAGAAAGGGTAAAGATGTAAGATTACCAAAAGGAAAAAACACAGAAATACTAGATGATACAACATTAGTGGCTGGTGTAGATGGAAAGCTAGAGTATGATGGTCATAATGTTTATATCAATACAGTATATACTGTTTCTGGTGATGTAGATAGTTCTACAGGTAATATTAAATTTATAGGAAGTGTTGTTGTAAGAGGAACTGTTCATGCAGGATTTACAATAGAAGCAGAAGGTTCAGTAGAGGTACAAGGACCAGTAGAGGATGCCACTATCATTGCTGGTGGGGATATCATTCTTACATACGGTATTCAAGGAACTGAAAAAAGTAAAATTATTTCAGGTGGTAATGTCATTGCTAAGTTTATTCAAAACGCTAACGTAGAAGCCAAAGGCGATATTATTACAGAAGCTATTATTCATGGTGTAGCTACAGCTGGAAATAGTATACGCGTTGAAATGGGAAAAGGGACTATAGTAGGCGGAAACATAGCAGCAACCAACATGATTGTTGCAAGAAGTATTGGCTCACCTATGGGGACAGCAACAGCTGTGCAAATAGGTGTACCATCTGAACTTTATCAGGAACACAGAAGAATGGCGGATGAACTGAAAGAAAGAAAAGAAGAACTTTCAAAGCTAGACAAGAGTGTAAAATTCTTGAATACAAAACTCAAAGAAAATGCGTTAGATTTAAATAGAAAAGTAATGCTCAGTAAACTAAATGCATCAAGAGGACCGCTAGTAGAAGAAATTGATGAATTAAAACACAAATTCAAAACTTTATCGGATACATTAAGCGGCGCTCAAGATGGATTAATACGTGTAAGTGATGCAATTTATCCGGGAGTAAAAATTACACTTGGAAATGTTGTTAAATACATAGATGATATTCAGCATAGGGCTACTGTTAGAAAAGTTGATGGAGAACTTAGTATTTTATAAATGTGAAGAGAGTCGGGTTGCACTGTGGTGCTGCTTGGCTCTTTTTGTTTGATTAAGAGTAGAGGGCGTGGGGATAAGTGGCATAATTGATTTTCCTTAACGCTCCCTGCGGTCGAACGTTAGATAAAATCAATTATGCCACTTATCCCCACTTCTATATAGAGTAAAACAAATAGGGGTGGCAGCACACAGGCAAGAATCTCTTCTGGGCAAAGGGGTGTATGGAGGAAGAAGAGTTACTAACTTGTCTTAAAAAATGCCTTACGTAGGGGTAGCTGAAAATTGCAGGGCTTGTAGGTATTAACTAAGTAGTAAGGGAGTGTGGATAATCGTGGGAGATACATTTTATCTTGACTTCGAATGAAGTGAGGTCGTGGGAAATATGACTCCGAATATCAAGCAGATGCAATTAACAAAAAACGCCTTACGTAGAGGTAGCCCAAAAGTGTAAGGTGTACAGGTATTAACTAAGCAGAAAGGGAGTGTGGATAACTGGGAGAAACACATTTTATCTTGACTTCGAACGAAGTGAGGTCATAGTAAAATGTGTTTCTCCCAGTTACCCACACGACCCCACTATATAGTAAAAAAACTTACCAGCACTTTGAAGTCAACCCCGGAGTAAACTTACAGGATTGGGGAGATGAGGCGGGAAATGGATTCTTTGAATTTTATAAGGTAGGAACGGTTATTATAAAGTGTTGGAGTAAGTTCTTTGCAAAGTTCCATGTCTTGTTTAAAGATGTTGGTGAGTTTTTGGGAGGTGGTTTTGTCATAGATGAAGGCGTTAATTTCGAAGTTAAGGTTGAAGCTCCTGATATCAAAGTTGGCGGTGCCTACGGAGCATATTTCTTCATCGATTACAATTGTTTTAGCGTGAAGGAAGCCGTATTCATAAGTATAACAGTGACACCCACAGGCTATTAATTCACCGATGTGAGCATAGGTTGCCCAGTAGACAAATATATGGTCAGGTTTATTTGGAATCATGATACGGACATCTAAGCCAGAGAGGCAAGCGAGTTTAAGTGCTGTAAGTACGCCTTCGTCTGGAATGAAGTAAGGTGTTTGAATATAGATAGATTTCTTGGCTGAGTTGATCATAGCCATGTAAGCGTTGCGAATATTAGGGTATTTGGAGTCAGGGCCGCTAGAGACTATTTGCATACCTATTTTATGTTTAGACTGAGGTAGATGGATAGGAATATAGTTTTCTAAATTGAGGTTTTCATGAGTAGCAAAACGTCTATCTAATAGGAATTGAAGATTGATAAGGTCAACGCTACTACCAGTAATACGTAAGTGTGTATCACGCCAATAGCCAAATTTCTCGTTGAGACCTAAATATTCTGCGCCTACATTAAAGCCACCTAGAAATGCAACTTTACCATCTACAACGCAGATTTTACGATGATTACGATAATTAGCATGAAGTTTGATAAATGGAATAGTAGAAGGATAGAAGTGAGCAATTTTTATGCCAGAACGTTTGAGGTCATAAAAGTAGCGCTTAGGGGTTTTGAGAGAACCTACTTCATCATAAAGCAAAAAGATATCTACACCTTGTTCAGCCTTTTTAATTAGTAAGTCTTTAAAGAGTTTGCCTAATTCATCATCATGGATAATGTAGTATTCGATATGAACGTATTTTTGGGCACTATTAATAGCATGAAAGAGGGCTGTGAAGAGTTCATTACCATCCGTATAGATAGTAACATCATTATCTTCAGTATAAAGTGAATCATGAGAAATCAGATTCATAGTAATAAGTGTTTTGTAGGGTGAAATGAGAGGATTAGCATATTTACTAAGAGGTTGTTTAAGTGAGAATTCTTGTAAAAGTTTCACGGCTAAGAAACGATCTTGTTCGCCTTTTGCATTAAAGGTCTTTTGTTTTCTAAGGTCTTGCCCACAGAGGAGATAAAGGATAAATCCTACGATGGGAATGAAGAGCATAATCATAATCCAAGACCAAGTTGTGCTAGTACTTTTATGATGCCAGAATACGACGGATAAAATCAGTAAAACATTGATAAAAAAGAATATATCAATCCATGTAAAGGCAAGATTATTAAGAAACATAATAGCACCACCTTTCGAACAAGAGAACTAGTATTAGTATATACTGTAAAACAAAAATTATTAACAACATTGTCTTATAAGTTTTGGTATGATATACTTAAAATAGCTAGCTTTTGCATAGAAAATAGTATATAAAAGCTAAAAAATGTACATAGTAGTATAGAATTAATAAGGAGGTACGTCCAAATGTCTACAGGATGGATAATCTTTTGGGTCGTAATGGCAATTTTAGTTGCAGGAATTATCGGTCTATATTTCTGGGGTAAAAAGTTACAAGGAAAATATGACGAGCAACAACAACTCATTTCACAAAATAAACAAGCAGTATCAATTTTCGTAATTGATAAGAAAAAAGATAAATTAGATAATCTTAAGCTTCCAAAACAAATGAAAGAACAACTTCCTTGGATGTACAAAAAACGTAAAATGCCAGTTGTAATTGCTAAAATTGGTCCACAAATTCATACTCTTATGTGTGATGAAAAAGTTTACGAGAGTATTCCAACTAAAAAACAAATCAAAGTTGAACTTGCAGGTATCCTTATTGTAAAAGTAACTTCAGGAAAGTTACCTGAAACTAAGAAAAAAGGGATATTTGCTAAAGCTAGAGATAAAGCAGAAGCAACATTAAAAGAAAATAATAAAGAAAATAAAAATAAAAAATAAAGAGGTGCCTTTGGCGCCTCTTTTTTTATAACTAAGTTCTTCTTGGTATGAATAGGGAGTATAAATAATAGTATAAGCTAGGAATAATGTAGGTAAGTGAACCAGAGTTAGGAGAGATTTTATGGAGAATACATTCGGGGTGTTTATGAAAAAATTGATTAAACGATATAGTGCACACAATATAGCTGCTAATAGTGCACAAGTAGCTTATTATTGGATTATGGCATTTTTTCCTTTTTTAATCGTAGTAATTAGCTTATTAACCTTTGCAAACCTTTCGATTGATATGCTAATTGATGATATTACTTTAATAGTCCCGCCTACACTTATGCCATTTATAGAAACAACTATTTATAAATTTATTTTATATCGCAGTACAACGCTTTTATCAGTGGGGGTGCTTATTTCATTATGGTCAGGTGGAACGGCTGTCAATGCATTACTAAGAGGAATTCATTTGGCTTATAATTCTAAGTTTATAAGACCATATTGGCTTTCTAAAATTGTATCTATAATATATACCATAGTACTTGCAATGCTGCTTATTCTTATGATGGTAGCCTTAGTATTTGGAAATAATATAGGGAATTACGTAATTAGCATATTTGATCTCAATAAGGGAATTGTTATGCCTATATGGAATGTATTTAGACTTGTTATGCCATTTTGTGCTCTTATTATCATACTTTATATTGTTTATAGAGTGGTGCCAAGAAAACACTTAAAAGTCAAAAATGTGTGGTTAGGCACCATAGCGGCATCGGTAGGTTGGTATGTGTTTTCTTTAATTTTCTCTATATATGTAGAAAATTATAGTAAATACAATCAATTGTATGGTAGTATAGGAGGTGTATTCATTTTACTTATATGGTTGTATGCAAGTTGCATGGTGCTTTTAATAGGTGCAGAAATTAATGCAGTTTATCAAGAAATGAAG
>USPX01000062.1 GCA_900556665.1 uncultured Eubacteriales bacterium | reverse complement strand
TCCAGGATTTCTTCCGGGGTCGGCGGGCGCTGCACAATAGCCTTCTCAATGCCGTTGTCACAGTCCAGAGAGTATTGCGCTTTGTAATTATACATCTGCCGCAGGTAGAGTGCTTCGGCTCGTTTATCGGCCAGTAATACCGCTTGTACTTCATCGGTCACATCCAAAAAAGTGTCTGTTTTATAAACATCGGGATAAAGCTCCCGAAGATTAATCTTCTGCATTATGTACCTCCATTTCGGTTCACGGGGTCAATTGCCAGGTGAGCCGAAACGAGGGGGAGAACGACAGCGTGGGATAGTTTCAGGCCAGTCTTGATTTGATTTTTCCCACACAAATGCAAAAGCGCCTGTGTGACAGCACGACACACAGGCGCAATTTTCAATATTATTCTGTATATTCCAACATTTTTCGCAATTATCGACACAATATATTGGAATTAGGTGACTTTTTTTAACTTGTGCTGTTGTTTTTCAAGCAGTTTACGCATAAAACCTCCAATATTTCTACATCTCTGGCTACTCACCTCTTAAACGCCAAAGTTTATGTTATATTTCTATTTGGCTATGTCACAACAAACAGTTGATAAATAGCCATTTTTATAGGGGAGTATCAGAACTCCCCTACAAACTGTTATTTGCAGTTATCTATACTCATTTGGAATTTCGATATGAAGTGTCTCACACAATAACTTCACATCATGTGCATCATTTTCATCAAACTCGTATCCCAGATGGAACATTACTTGACTATATGGTTCAATACAGGAAACCTCTATCTCCTCAATTTTTCCTTTGCCCGAAAAAGTTTCTATCGGAAAACAATCCCCCTCATAAAGAATTTCACCTTCGTCCGTATATTCAAAACAATGCAAATCAATAATTCTGTTTTTCAAATCTTCCCATACAGTATGGTTCAATGTTGTATATTCCATCTTAATCTCATAAAAGTCATTAGCTTTCATCATCTCTATAAAGTTCTGATAATCTTTCTTTTCTACAAAAATATCAATATCGTTATGGGCTCTTGACTGATATCCAAGAAGAGCATCTACACCCCAGCCGCCATCAAGAAAGACTTTAATCTCCGCATCTATTGCAAATTGAAGAATCTGTTTTACATCTGTTATATTGACCATCTTATCATCTCCACAAATTCTAATTAGGCGACCAGAGGAACTGCTGGTCTGTTTGATAAATCTCTGCATTTAGCAGTTTTCAATGTTGCCAAAACGAAAGTTAAGAAGATGTTCCTTTTCTCCATGTCGCTTTCTTTGGCGTAATTTACAAGGTTATTCCACACAAGATAGTTGTTCAGATACTTGGTAGAAACACCGTTAAAGCCACGCATAAACCTCTTTAGCTGGCTATGGTAGCTATTGATATGTTGGATATTATAAATGCCTTTCTTGGCTTTGCCAGTCTTTAACTGCACAAGGTCAATGCCATTGGCATTTGTAAATCTCACATAGGAGTTCATCTTGTCCGTAACAAGAGTGGAATTGGTCTTAATCCTACCATCATAAATATGATGTAAATCTCTTGTAGAAACTCTACCAGTATTCGTAATCTTGGAGATAGACAAGCCATTCCTATTAACCGCACAAGGAACACATACCTTTTCTTGGGACAAGCCTCTGATATGTGTAGAATGACCACGCTTATGAGCCTTGCGTGGCATAGCAAATGTCTTACTCTTGCTATGATTGCCCTTGTACGAGATGGCGAAAAAAGTTTCGTCAGCCTCAATAATGCCGTCAAGGGTAACATCGTCTGCCATATTCTGAAGTGCATCCAAAATCTTGTGTCTCCAAAGGAATGCGGTGTTTCTGTGAATCCCACAAGCAACAGCAGTCTTACGAATGGATAAGCCATTCATCATACAATCAATGTACTGCTCCCACACGGACAAGTCTTTTCTTGTACCAGACACAATGGAGTTCGTAGCAATCACGAAGGACTTGCCACAATCCTTACATACATATCGCTGTGTGCCATCTTTACGATGACCATTGCGAACCACATGGATACAGCCACAAAGAGGGCATACACGACCATTTGCAAAGCGTTCCTTTGCTACGAAATCTTCAATATTCAAAGACTTTACAAAGGCAGGACTTAAAAGCATTGTTTTAAGGCTTTCCTGCTCTGCGACAGTCAACTTACCGATAATATCTAATGCGTCTTTGATAGTAGGCATATCCAATTACCTCCTTCGGTGGTACTGTTTCTTACTATTATTATACGCTATTTCTCGTCAAAAATCAACCATTTGTTGTGACAGAGCCTAAGAAGTAAATACAGTCTCCTAATTGTTAACATAAAATTAACCATTTTCCCATTATAATCCACATTTGTATTTTACTATAATCTACATGACTATTTGCAACAATAAATGCTAATCTCTATATGTTTAATAAATAATCCTATTATCATCGAATTTATTCTCTAATCACTGATATAAAACTCCCTAACTACTGATATATTCTCCACAAAAATAAGGCTAATAAGTATTTCTTCTGTTATCTTAATAGCCTTATTAATAAAGTATAATATCTATATTTAAACTTTATACAATTATTTATAACCTTTTATTGAAAGCCCCATTCTTTTTAAATAAATATCAGGAATATGATATCTAACAGGATGCTTCTCTTTCTTTGATACTCCTTAAGTATCCTATATTTTTTAATTCTTCTATAGAAGTTTGAAGCTTATCTTCTTTTATTCCATATTTCACCAAAGCATCTTTAAATACTTCTTCAATAACAGGAAAATTAGTATATACATCCTTTAACCCCTCAAAAAACGTATTATAGCTAGGATATTCTTCCGTTAAATCATCTAATCGCTTCACTGA
This sequence comes from uncultured Eubacteriales bacterium, assembly GCA_900556665.1. The sequence goes on along the minus strand of USPX01000062.1, from coordinate 6,554 downwards.
TACTTCTTGCAATTTATATGTGCATCTTAAATCTTAATTATTAGATTATATCCCCCTGTTAACATAAAAACAGAAGTATCCTCTTGAGATACTTCTGTCGATTGATTTATAAAATTTATTAGGTTATCTGTTAATTTTAATTGTATGCTTTCAATGTCACGATTAGCATTAATTGTAATTTTATCAATTACCATATGTAGTAATCGTTTACGTTGCTCTTGTGTTTCACAAGTTTTAATTACTCTTTCAAAATCCCCTAATACCTGTTGAACTATCTGATATGGTATTGGCTCACTTACACCATCTTGAATGACTTCTTTGCAACTGTACATTGCTACCTTTACTTCCTCCTCCTCTCCTCTAAGCCCTTTCATTCTATTTAGGAATTCTTCTTTGGTAATTAAATCATCCTCGTACATTCCCTGTACTTTAACTTTCTTACGTTGAATCTCACCTAACACTTTTTCTAATCGATTTAGTTCTTGTTGTGATGGTGCTACTCTTTGTTTATTACTCTTATTAATATTACTTACTACTTGCTTAATAAGTTTTTCATTAGATGTAAACTCACTTAATTTTCCATATACATACTCATGTACCTTCTCTGTTCTAATAGAATTTGAATGACAAGCTTGTGTCCCTTTATTCTTCCATTGTCCACAAGAATAATATGTAATTTTATACCTTGTTCCATCTTTACGTTCCTTACTAGTTCGGCTAATTACCATTCCTGCTCCACATTCTGGACACCTAAGAATTCCGGTTAATGGGAACTCCCCATCATAGATTCTTGTTGGTTTACCTTTACTTTGTTGTAAATTATATTGTACCCTTTCCCAAAGTTTCTGATCGATAATTGCTTCATGTTCTCCTTCTACAAGGATAGGATTAGGATTGATTTTTCTCCTACGCTTTTCATTCCATTCTTGCCTTACATTGTACCTAATCATTCCGATATAAACTGGATTTAGCAAGATTTCCTTAATTGCACTAACTGAAAACAAATTACCTCGTTTAGTTTTATACCCCAACTTATTAATATGATTTACAATAGCCTTATAACCTTTTCCTTCAGCATACAGCTTAAAGATTAGTCTAACTGCTTCAGCTTCTTTAGGATTTATCTCTAATTTAGAACCTTTGCCTTTTTGTTTAAGTTCACCTTCTACTTTCACTATGTCATAACCTAGTACTTTTCCTCCATTCCACTTTCCTTCTCTAGCTCTAGCTAATAGTCCCATTTTTACATTTTGAGAAATTGTTCCTCTTTCAAATTCTCCCACCGCAGCCATCATTTGAAATAATAGCTTACCTTGAGGTGTTTCTGTTTCAAATGGCTCTGAATAAGATTTAATACCTACATTATACTTTTCAAGTAAATTAGCCATCTCTAATAAATCTAATAGATTTCTTGTTAGTCTATTTACTTTCCAACATAAAACTACATCAAATTTACCTTCCTGTGCTTCTTTAAGCATACGCTTCATTTCAGGTCTTCCTTTAATATTTTTACCACTAATCCCTCTATCGCAGTAAATATCAACTACCTCATAGCCAAGTGTTACACTTGCTTCTCTTAACAATCTTTCTTGTTCATCCAAGCTATACCCCATATTGGCTTGTTCTTCTGTACTTACTCTACAATAAATTGCACATCTTTTTTTACTAGTCATATCCATACCATACTTATCTTTTGCTAACATAATTTCTTCTCTCCTTTAAGTGTTTCTTTAGTATGTTTTTTTATTAATTCACTAAGCATTTCAACCAACTCCTCTATTAAGTTCTCTTCATTCATGTTACATCCTCCTTGGTTAAAAAATATCTAGATGAGTTCACATCTAGATATTTAATCTTCAAATATCTTTAGAAATTTCATTTCATTAGTTGCTTCAATCAAAATTTCTTCAGTATTTCTTTTAGTTATTTCCTTTCTTCTTGATTCCACTAGGTCATTTCGTTTGTCTATAATGACATATGTAGAAATTTCACCCTCACCAGGCATAATAGCTCGTCTTCTTACTAACTTATTTTTCTCCGGGTCTAACAAACCCTTTTCTCGCATTTTCTGAAGTACAACTTTTGGATTAGTAAAACCATGTGTTTTTAGTAAGTCTACCAACACATTACTTACAAATACAATTTCTCTATACTTCCTTGTTTTTTGCGATTTTTTTAATGTACTTTTAATATTTATATCATCAATGATAGGCACTTCCTTTTCATTGATGCATCCCCAAATTAAACCTTGTGGTTTTACTTCTAAACTTGGTGACTGCTTGTACTTTCCATTAATTTTTCTATAAAATTTATTATGATGAACTGTTACTTGTTCTAAAATACATTCATAAGCTCTATCTGCAATATCCATCTTTTTGAACTTATGTTGATGCAAAATCAAAAACTCCAGTATCCCTTGTTTATCTAGCCTTAGATTACAAGTTTGATTAATTAGTTCTACTGTATAAAGTAAGATGCCCATCTTTTTAGCTATTCTTGATGTCAAAGAAGTCATATTATCTTTACCCACTGTATCTAAATACAATGACACCTCTTTAGATTTTTCATAGTCCATGTTTACAAGATACTGTGCTATTTTTTCACCAATGAAACCATAATTATCTTGAATACATCTTTTAATTTCATCAGCTGTTTCAGCATCTTTTGTCCAAGTTACATTACCAAATTCAAATACTCTTACTCGTAACCCTTCATTATGATTGCTTTCATCAAGCAAACTTCCTTCAGATGTACTAATAATTGTAGTATTCCAGTTTGCACTTATTTGTACTGATAAATTTGAACTTAATCTACCTTTTTCTTTACCACTGGCTAACATATAAAAGGTATTAGATAAATCTTTATTACCTATAAGACTACCTTCATCAATCACCATACATACTCCAAAATTATCTCTAAGTATGCCCGCTATAAAGTTAGGTGTAGAATTCCAAGTAGTCATGTATAAATTATGATTAAAACTAGGATTAGATGAGGTTGATGCTGCTAATTGGGCAATAATACTTTTGCCTTTACTACTGTCGTTATAAAAATTCATAATTAAACTTTCATGATTAACCTCTTTTGTAAAAAAGGCATTAACAACAGAAGAGGCTCCTGCTACTATTGCAAATTCAGAAGGAATATAACCTCTGACATTTTTCTGTATCATATCAAAGTACATTCTTTCATCACCATTGGGTGCTATGTCTGCATTTCCACAATAGCTGGATCTCAACTGGCTATTATCATGCACTATTAACTTTTCACTTCTATAACACATCTCATCCCTATACCGTTTCCATCCCACCCCCTCATGCCTTAAGTTAATAGGGAGATTAACTTCCTGTTGATGAATACTTTTTATGAAATGCGTTATGCTATGTTCATAGCAATCAAATCCATAGTTTTGAAAATAGTCCATGTTCTTTCTATTTAACCTACCTCTACTTACATCAATGCACTTCTTATTACCATTGCATTTCATTTGTAGTACTAATTTCTGCTTTTGTGTTTCTATAATTTCATATACTTCTTTAACTTTTACTTCTCGTCCTAATGGAATAAAGTTCTCATTTCCATTATTATCTTTTCTATATTTTCCAAAGTATGTTGTATCACACCCCACTTCAGGAAATAACATTTCACCACCTCTTTCACTTTTTCTCATTTTGTTTTATGCGTTAGTGATTACAATCTTACACATTAGACCCCCCTTTGTAAATACACATTTTCAAACTTTGTTAGACATATACATATTACATTCCCCATGTTATCCCTTTATTCTTTTAGTTCTATTTTTCACATTTTATCACTTCTATTTCACATTTTATATTGATTATTCAACACTGTACAAGTATAATAACTTTAATCACTTGATTAACCAGTATAATCATACTTGCACATTTTTTTCCAACTCAATTACCAGTATCATTCACCTTACGGTTAACTTGTTTTGCCTTTTAAATGTGCATTTAATTTTACAGTTATTTCAAGTCAAACTACATTACATTTAAAAACAGCATTTTGTGCAATTTGCACAATTAAATTAGGAGAATTGATTATGATAAATGATGCAAAAAACACTTTTAATTCAAAGAAAAAGGAAGAGCGTATCAATAAAGTTATTGCTCTATTACAAAAGTATCCTCGACTTAATAGTGCTAATGCAATCGTAGAAACTTACAAAAAAGAATATGGTGAAATAATAGAACGTTCTACTGTAGCTCGATATCTTTCTACTTCTCAATTCATAAAAAAGGATGGATACTATCAAGTTGTATTGGAAGATGATGCTTTAAAAAAAGAAAACTTATTGAGCACACTTCTAACTGATGCTCATGCAGAACTAGTATGTGATTATGAATTACTTTTCTTAACTCTTGATAGGGATTTTAGTAATACTATTGCTCATTACTTGGAAAACCATGTTTCGCTAAAGCCTTTTGTCTTAGCTATCGTTCCACACCATACTTCCATTATGATTTTCTGCAAATCAGGTTATAAAGACCTTGTAAAAACTACTATTTTGAACCTAAAAGCTTAATAAAACTCCCTAGTAACTTAGTCTATTTACTAGGGAGTTCTTTATTGTCATTCATCCAAACTTCTCTATTTCTTTGTCATTATCATCCTTTTATTTATTATTATACTTTCAGTCACCTCCCTATCTCCCTATGATATTCCAATATGAACTCAATTTATAAATTTACACTATTAAATATTAATTAACGGGTTGTGCTAGTTAAATTTACAAGTAGAATAAGCTCCAATCATGTGATATCGTTACCCTACTAAAACAATCATAAAATGGGGGACATCACATGTTAGAGCTCAAATATTATTCTGTCCAAGAAATTCAAAATTTAAAAGACTTCTTTTTAGTTTCTTATGTTATTATCGATGATATTTACCATAAAATCATTCCTGATCATATACGCTTTAGACGTAATTATTCGGAATCTAAGTTATCAGATAGCGAAATTATAACCATTGCTATAGTTGGTGAGATTCATAGTATTTCATCTGAAAAAGCTTGGTTTAATTACATTTGTAAGAACTTTAAAGACTTATTTCCTAATCTAGGACACCGTACACGATTTAATAGAACAAGACGAAACCTTGAATCTGTTATAAATGCTATAAGAAAAGAAATCGCAAACTATCTAGGATACAATCAGTCCGATATTTACATTGTAGATAGCATGCCTATTCCAGTCTGTGGTTTTGGAAGAGCTCATTTTAGCAAGCGATTCAAAGATATTTCATCTTATGGATACTGTGCATCTAAAAAAGAAACTTACTATGGTCTAAAACTTCATGCTGCAGTTAATTTAGAAGGCTATGTTGTAGATTTTGAGTTAACAGCTGCAAACGTAGATGATCGTGCTATTCTATGGGAGTTATTATCTGATGCCTATCAACCCATTATTCTAGGAGATAAAGGGTATATTGGTGATACATTTGCCCAAGAGCTCAAAGTTGAAAAGGGCATAAACCTATTAGCTTTAAAACGAAATAACAGTAAAAATCCTTATCCTAAAGACTTAAGAAATTGGATTAGTAAACATAGAAGACGTATAGAAACGACGTTTTCACAGCTTGCAGAACAATTTCATATCAATGAAGTGTTAGCCAATTCACTAAGTGGCCTAAAAGCTAGGATTCAAAGTAAAATTTTAGGGCACAATATTTCATACTTTATGAATAAATGCCTTGGTAAGCAAACAACTGGACAGATTAAACATCTAATATTTGGATAAATAAAACTATATTTAATTTTAATAGGGAGAGTACATCTTCAATAATTTCCATATTTATCCTATCTTATGATTAAGATAAACTAGCACATGTCGTTAATTACTGTTAATTTATATTAATTATCTATTTCCTTCCCTTCTATTTTTTCTTTTGAGCCTTTTTCCATGGTACTAAACACCATTCATTTTGTGCTTTCAATGGATGAAGTCCTCTTAAACCTTTTTTATCTGCAATCACCATACACTTATCCGATACTTCATCCAAAATCTTTTCTATTTTAAATATTTCTTCTTTAACTTTTTTACTAGCAGTTTCACACCCTCGTCCCCAAGCTATGATAATTGAATCTATTTCTTCCATATTAATATTTTCTTGAATTTGCTTTAAGTTTTCATCATCCGTTGTATACTTTTCACTTATATGTGCAAATACATTCATTATAGTTACTGACCCATAATCTAATTCATTAAGAGCATTAATAATAAAAGTTGTTGTATAGTCGCAAAATACTTCATTTGCTTTTCCTGCACTTAAACTTATTACTAATGCAGTTTTCTTTTTAGAATTCCATTCTTTCTTCAATATATATCTAAATTTATTATCCTTTGAACTAATTACAGATGTTGTCATCGTAATTGATGTATTTTTTAACGTACTCATTATCTATCCTTCTTTCAATTACTTTTATTGATCTATCAACACTATTTCTTTACCAATTGGAACATATAAAATAAACCAATGTCTTTTTCAGACATTGGTTTATTTCCCCACCATATCCCTAAAAGGGATATGGA
>USPX01000061.1 GCA_900556665.1 uncultured Eubacteriales bacterium | reverse complement strand
CTTTCTGATGAAGGAGATTTTATTTTTGCTTAAGTTAGCGGCTGAACAGTTACAAATTTTCTATGGTAATAAATAGTCAGATTTCAGCATAAAGAAAATAAATAAGGTATTAAAGTATCATAAGGAGAAATATGGATAAGAGATTTATTTTAAAAATAACTCTAAGTATAAGTATCATAGTTTTATTATTAGGTACACTTAGTATTTTTATAGTAGATGAAAAACAGTTACAAGTAGCATGGATTGAATTTATTATAAAAGGAAGTTACTTAATGATCATTTTACATATTATAGCATTAGCATATTATAAGAAAAAGCATCAATAAAAAAAGGCCTGAGTAATGTAAAAGTACATAGCTCAGGCTTTTATATTAATCGTTTCTTTATAAAAGTTAATCTATATTTCCTATTTATCAAGTGTCTCAAATTATGTTAACATTAAATGTAAAACCAAGAGAGTAAATAAAGAGGGACAACATGACAGATCAAGTATTATTAGACGAGTTTAAAGAATTAATAGATGCAATTACATTAGAGGTAATGCAGGATATTATCAAAAATAAAATGAGTGAAGAAATGATTAATAGCGTAATCAGCCAGCAAACAGAACAATCTATTAAGGCTTTTGAAGAAGAATTACCAAAGCAAGTAGAAAAAGTGATACAAACTATAGAGTCAGAATTAGATCACAATTACATAGAATTAGTAAATAGGGCAGAGGAGGTTATTGGAGGTTCTATTGGCTCATTTAAAAAGGAAATACCAAGGCAGGTGAGAGTTCAAGTTGCAGAGCTCATTACATCAGAATTAAACTTTAATTATCTAGAATTAAGTAGTAGAATAGAACAGTTTCAAAGAGCCATTGTAGAACAGGTGAATGAAAAAGCGAAGACTACATTGGGGGTAGTACAAGAAGTTCAAGAAATACAAAAGCTTGAACAAGAAAAACTTCAAGAACAAACAATGAAGTTAGAAACAGCGCTTAAATCTATTGGGGACATGAAGACAGTAATGAAGGGACATGAAACAGCGCGTAAAGAAGAAAGAAAACAAGATTTAGCTGGGCAAGAGCTGCAAATAAACCATTGGGAGAAAAGGTTTAAAATGCTTATGTACACACAAGGGGCAACGATTTTATTACTTATAGGCAGTTTAGTTTATATGGTGAGTAAGTAACATGGCATCAAAAGAAATAGTACAAAAGTTAGTAGGCTTTTATAGACTACTAGAAAAAGAAAAAGCATTTAAGGAGCAGCCTTATTTAGAAAATCAAGTAGATGAACGCCTTCAATTAGTTGAAGATCAGATGGAATTATTAGGTCATGGGGTAAAACAAGATGAATTAAAAGGCGTTGTAAATGATATTGGGGAAGAGGTTAAAGCTGCTTATGAAGTGCTGCATAAGTTAAATGATAAGTTTTCCCTTGTAGTTTTAGGAAATGGGAATACGGGGAAATCTACTATAATTAATGCCTTAATAGGCCAAGAAGTTGCCAAGATGAAAGATACACCTATGACATGGCGTGTAGATGTATTTCATAATGAAATGAATCAGGGAGAGCATAAAGCTGAAATTATCTATGAGCAAGGTGGTATTATAGATAAGAAAGTTTTAAGTATAGAAGAGGCTAAAGCACTTATAGAAGCAGAAGAAGCAAAAAGAGAAGCTGCTAAGAAGGAGCAGAAAGAAGCTTTTGATAATGAAAAGAAACGTATTAGAGAAAATGCGAAAAGAGAAAAGTTATCACCAATCATATGGCGTAAACAGTTAGATGAAGCAGAAGCCCGATTTGCTGCAGAGAAGGGGTATATTTCACCTATTACAGAAGTAAGATGGCATATGCAAGATAGTGAGATACTAGATGATTTTCAAATTATAGATACACCAGGACTCACACAAGATTTAGGGCGGGGTGGCTTTGAAAAGTCTATGATAGACTATTATAAAGAAGCAGATGGTATTTTATGTATGCTAGATATCAATAAGGTACATGAAAATAATGCAATTTTGCAGCTTAATAAGCTCAATGAAGAACTGCAAAATCAAGATATAAGCTTTGAAAAAGCACAGATCATAGGGGTATTAAACCGCACAGACCAAATCAGAGAATCTCATGAAATCGTAAGATTAAAAGAGGAAGCTGAGAAAATCTATGAAGGCGTGCTACAAGAAATTATACCTGTATCTGCAAAGATGGCCTTGTCAGCAGTATTAACATCAGAAGTACCACCTGAGGAAAGTGGCTTTGGTACACTTAAGAAATGTATTTATCAAAACTTTTTATATTACAACAAGGGGCTTAGAATTCAAAAGAGCCGAGAATTAATAGAAGTTAAAGAAAAGCAGATTATGGCATTAGCCAATCGTTATAAGAAACTTGTGCAGCAGTATAAAGAAGAAGAACAGTGCATGTTATATGAATTGCAAAAAGAAATAAGACAAGTACAGGAACGCTTAAGAGCAAGAATCAAATACTTTTTAGATACATATGAAGCACAAGTACTTGCAAAGATTGAGCAAGAAATAGAACAGCTTTTTGCAAGTGGCACTGATCCAAAGGAAGTGCTTCAAGAACAGATCTTTGCATTAGAAGATTTAAAGCAGCATATTAAATGCGTTCAAGATGAGATGAAGCAGGCATTAAGTGATTCTAAAAAAGAGCAGCTAGAATGTCTTTGGTTAAAAGATAAGAAGCATGATATGCTTAATCAATCAATAGTACAATATATAGCCTCTCACAATATAGATATAGAAGATATCGATATAGGCGAGATGAATATTTTAGGCTACTTCCAACAAGTGCTACTTGGCTTTTTAAATCAGTATCAAGTGGTACAGTATTTTGTAAATCGTATCTTTATGGGCAAGTACAAGGAGCAGCTTAAAGAAAATCTAGAGAAGATAAAAACAGAAGTTAATAGTGAATTAGAAAAGATATTAGTAAGAGAAACAGAAAAGATAATAAGAGAAATTGAGTTAAGTATCCATGATAAGTTTAAAATAGAAAATGAATCGTATATAGATATTGTGGCAAGTATAGAGGATACTTTAAGCAAGCCAATTAAAAGGCCTACTCTTGTTATGTACATTAAAGGAGTGAAGTATGAAACAAACAGTGAGTCAATTAGCTAAGAGTTTAGAAGCACAAATGAAAGTGGCACCTGGAAGAAAACAAGAATTGCCGCTTTTTCAATCTTTTGCGCCTACTTTTAAAAGTATGACTGAACAACTAGAGAGAATTATAGAAACGCAAGATGAACCTATTAAAGTTGTATTAATGGGTGAGGTAAAGTCAGGAAAATCTACCCTCATCAATAGTATGCTAAGACAGTGTATTTCAGGGATGGATGTGTCAGAGGCTACAGCACTTATTCATCAATTTACTTATAGTGAAGTACCTTATGGTAAGGTGATTTATAAGAATGGAAAAGTAGAAAAAGGTAGTGTTCAAAACATACAAGATAAAATTGCCCATCAGCTCCAAAAAGCGGAAGCAAGAAGTGAGATTAGATGTGTAGAATTCGGTCTAAACATTCCGTTGTTAAAACGCTTTATGTTAGTAGATACACCAGGGATAGGTACTGTAACCACAGTGAATGAAGAACTCACTAAATATTACATTCAAGAAGCAGATATTATTTTATGGATTTTCAATAGTAAATATATTGGCCAAAGTAATATTAAAGAAGAAGTGATTCAGGTCATTGATATGGGTAAAGAAGTGATCGGTGTATTAAATCGTATAGATGAGATCCAGATGGAAGAAGACAAACTCATAGAAGCCGCAGAAGAGTACATTAGTTATATTGATTATATGACAGTATCTGCTTATAATGCCCTAGAAAGTATTTTAGATGGGAATATGAAAAGTCATGGCGTGTTAGAAATACTAGAAGCAGTAGATAGTTACATCGGAGCGGAAAAAAGACAAACAAAAGAAAAACTCATTGCAGGGCAACTAAATACTTTAGTTGATAAAGAGATTAGCCTGCATGAGCAATTATTAAAACTTACCTACAATTTAATGAAACAGGGAGAAGCTCAAAGGGATAAAATAGATGACCTTCATGAACTTATTTCTAAGAAGATTAATATACGCTATTTAAAATGGCTTGATGAATCCTTATTCGTGAAACAACTAGAAAAGCTTGAGGAGATTAAAGACAATAAGCAAAGCCTTTTAGCCTGGCAAGCAAGATATTTAAATGAAACTTGGCTCAATGGATACATCCAGAAAGAGTGGGAAATATTAACACAGCAAATAGAAATCTACTGGAGAAAAGGTGCAGAGGAACTAGATAAAGGCTTAGTAAATCAAATCAAAGAAATACTAGGCGTGGAGGAATATACCAAGGAGATAGAGGAAGAGGAACAAATAGGTATAGACAGAGCAGCTGAAAAGGAAGAAGCCAAAAAGACGCTACTTGATGAAGTTGCAGGGGGAATAGGCATAGGTGCAATTCTTTCGGGAATTGTATTAGGCATAGGGCCAGTAGCAGCCCAAGTGAGTTTCTTTACTGTAGCTGTTCCAATTATACCAACCGTTGTTGGTGGCATGCTGATCTTAAAGTATTTCCAAGGGAAGAGAGTGCAAGAACTACAACAACTGGAATGTGCAGAGCTTTATAAGAATCTAAAAGAAAGTGCTAAGCAGATTAGAGAAGAAGTGATAGAAGGTGCCTATAAAGAAGAGCGATTTACTTTATTAAGTGAAGAAATGGCACAGCATCTAAAAGGTGTTTTAGACCAAAAACTGTGCGTGCGAGATACAACGTATTTAGAAGCACTAGAAAATGAAGTAGGACAATATAAGGAAGAACTGCAATACCTTAAGAAACAATTAAAAGATGTAGCAGAGGAAAATGATAATATAAAAGTAGCAATAGAAGAAGCAGAATGCTTAGAGGATCTTTTAGGGTAGGTGAAATATATAAATGTCAGAGGAAAACACACAAGTATATGAAGACTTAAAGGCGAAACTTATAGGCCGTCCAGATATACTAAAGAAGAGTTTAAAGTTGTTCCCTGTTTATTCTAAAATGCAATATGAAACCTATAGTCCTTTGATGAAAGAATACAGTAAGCTTGTGAAAGAACTACAGCAATGGGTTCAAGAAGAACAAAAATGTAGTAATAGCCTTAGAAAAATAGAAGCTAGGGAAAAAAAACTGCGAGAAGAAATGGAGCAGCTTATATGGCAGCTCAGTCATATAGAAACCTTAAAAAAAGAAGGTGCAAAATACAAAGAAGAAATACTTAAGCAAGCCATTCATCAAGAACTTAGAGGAGAAGAAAGCATATTAAATGAACGAATTCAAAAAGTGCAGCAACAAATAGAATTATTGGAACAAGAAAAAAGTAGCATTCAAGTAGCGCACCAACCACGCTACTTAAGAAATGTAAAAATGAGAGCTTATGCACTCAAAGAAGATGTAGAAGCCTATAGAATTCAAAATTTAAGTATCTTTCAAGAATACTATGGAAGAGAAGAAATCACTAAAAAAGATGTCCTCATAATCTTTGATAGACTTCAAAGACTAGAGAGCTTTTATGGTCCAGACTTAGAACAATTTCCTTATATAGGTGAAGTGGTGCTTAATAAAAAAGAATAGATTTTATGACATGAGTGTTTATTTGTTTAATCTAATGTTGTGTCTTAGTAAATAAGAAGCTCTTTCCTGATTAGAATTAGGTATTAATAATTCTAATCAGGAAAGAGCCTTTTTTATACCATTTAGAGAAATGGAAAAAATATGAAAACAAGTTGACATAAAAATGAATATGATGTTAAAATTTAAATAAAAGTTAAAAAAAGAAAAATAGTATAAGGATGAAGACTTATGGGATTAAATATGTTTAAAATTAATAGGCAAGTACGGGAATTAAATAATAGTAGCAAGTACTTGGAAGATTCATTAAAAAATTTAGATAGTCTTCAACAAGGAATAGATAAATATTGGAAGAGTGAAGAAGTCAAATGGCTTAATATGAGCATTGATAGCATTCAAGAAGAAATACGTTTGAAGATGAGAGAAATAGCAGAACTTGCTGAGGATATTAAGGAAGTAGCTGAGGATATAAGAGAAGAAGAAAAGTGTAAATTAGAGGAAGCTTTATCGGATAATTAGATATATTTTAAGGAGAAATAATTGAGTAGTATAAGTATAAATATAAGAGGAGTTACTTCTACATTAGGAAACGTTAAGCGCTGCACTACACCTATAGGTAAAGCCGTTAGCAATATAAATGAGGTAAGACGTAATATAGATAGTGAAGTAGCAAGTAGAAGAAGTATTAGGAGAAGACTAACAAATATATGTATTGATTTAGAAGAACTTAATAATAAGTTAGAACGCATTTACAACTTTGGACATAATGCGATGGATCAGTACCAAGATACGGAAAGGGCTATTAAAGACTTGTTAGCAAAGTGTCACTTTGCAGAAGCCAGTAATAATCATCAATCTATTATTAAAACTATAGTAAGTAAAATGGTTGATGCTGCATGTATAGTAGCAACTATGGTTGGACCTGTGGCAATTGTAAAGTCAGCCTTTCAGTGTGCGGCAATTTTTAAAGATGCATTACAACCAGGTGGTGCATTATATAAGGCTTTTGAAGTTGGAAAAAATGCTGTTAAGGCTTTTGCAAACAAAGTAGAAAGTGTAGTAGTAAATACGACTCAAAAAGTAATAAGCGTAGTTAAGGAGCAAGCCAAAAATCTTTTAGAAAAAGTTAATGTAGGTGCTGCAAAGTTAACTAAAATGGCTCAAGCTGTATGGACTAAGACTAAAGAGATTGCAAAGGATGTATGGAATACTCGTACAAAAGTATTTAAAATCGGGCTAGGTGTATTAGGTGTAATTGCTGCAGGGTTGGCAATATCATCAGGTGTTGGATTTATTGGAGCAGCTTTTGCAGGTGTTTCAACATTGGTAGGGGCTGCAGTAGGAGTAGGTAAATTAGCGTTGGGGATTAGTTTAGTAGCAACAGGAATAAATGATTTCGTGAGTAATGCTAGTGATATATATTTTTTAAGCTCAAATCAAGATGAACTAGTTGGAACAGTATCCCCTGTCCAAGATATGATTATAGATACTGGAGAAAAGATAGCTAAGGAAAAAGGAAAAGAGTTTGGAGAAAACTTATATAAAAGAATGCATTTAGTATCAGATGTTTACAATATATATAATCTAGGTAAAGGAATTACTAAGATATCAGGAAAAACAGAAGAGATTATAGATATTGGTAATAAACTTGTAAAGATCAAAAACACTACAACGGTTAGTCAAATTCCTAGACCACCTAAAGCATTTTATAAAAAATTATATACAAGAGAGTTGATTAAAAAGGTAGGATTATCTACCTATGAAGCCATTGATTTTAAAGTAGGGCTATACCCAACAGCCAAAGATGTTGTAGGATATACTGCATGTATAATAAAACCTAATGAACAATCTATACTAAAGAAACCATTGGATTGTGTAACAGTTTAAAGGAGAAAAGAGATGAATTTATTACCAATTGGATCAGTTGTATTATTAAAAGAAGCAGATAAAAGGCTTATGATTTATGGCATTAAGCAAATGAGTGGAGAAGAAGGAAAAGTATATGATTACATAGGATGTTTATATCCAGAAGGAAGTATTGATGCAGAGTATACATTCCTTTTCCAACATGATGATATTGAAAAAGTAGATTTTGTTGGCTATATGGATACTGAATATCAGGTATTTAGAGAGGCACTTAAAAAAGAATTAGCAGCACAAGAGGAAGAAGAAACATTTAAATAAGGTATTTGGGAAGTAAAAGGAATAGATAAATGCAGTTAACATTAATTAAGAAGGAAGAAATCTTTTCATTAATGTTACCTAAAAAGGTAGAAGGTAACTATTGGGTAACGCATCTGAGGCAAGATGAAAAAAATGAGAAAGTGATTAGCGTAGAAGGTATTGAAGGAAATTGGATACTACGCTCTAATAAAAGTGTTTATTTAGTAGATGAACATAATCGTAAAGTTAGACAAATAGCTATAAAGGAAAAGGGATTTTATCCTATTGTCTTTTGTAAAACTGGTGAAAAGGCCATGCTATTTGCTGAGAAAAACACAGAGGATCGCAGTACATATAAGAAACTAGTTGTACCATATGAGGTAAGTATTACAATTGGGCGTTCCGAGAATAATGAGATTTGTTTTGATAATCAATATACATCTTCTAAACATGCTAGATTAGTATGCAAAGACTGTAGTTATGAATTAGAAGACTTAGAAAGTGTTAATGGGACCTATGTTAATGGCAAGGGTATCAAGAAAACAAGCTTAAAGTATGGTGACATCATTTACGTTATGGGATTAAAGATTATAATTGCAAGAGATCATATTGCAATTAATAACCCAGATGGCATGATGACATGGGATAGGCATACATTCAAAGAATATAAGCCACAAACAATAGCACCTATTAATGAAGATGAAGAGGAGATTCATTTATCAGAAGAATTGTTTTTCCGTTCACCTAGATTTAAAAGGGATATAGTGCCTTGTGAAATTAAGATTGATGCACCACCAGCTATGGAACAAAAGGATAAATTACCTACTGTTTTAACATTGGGGCCATCTATGACAATGGGACTTGCATCACTTTCAACGGGTGGATTAGCTATTGCTAATTCCATAGCTAGTACAGGTGGATTTGAGAAAGCGTTACCTAGAATGATTATGTGCGGTAGCATGTTCTTAGGTAGTATTTTATGGCCAATTACAATTAAAGCTTTTGATAAAAAACAAAGTAAACAAAAAGAGCTTTATAGACAAACTAAATATAGAGCTTACCTAAAAGAAAAGGTAAACGAGATTAAAAAAGTTAAAGAAGAACAAGAAAATATACTAAGAGAAAATATCGTTGATTTAAATGAGTGTATATCACGTATTGAAAATAAAACACCAAATTTATGGGATCATACAGTAGCACATAATGATTTTCTAACATTAAGATTAGGAAAAGGGAAATTACCTATTCAGCTAAAAATAAAATATCCAGAGAAGAAGTT
The DNA here is from genome assembly GCA_900556665.1 of uncultured Eubacteriales bacterium. Next base: position 370 of record USPX01000061.1, on the reverse strand, counting down.
TACACTAGAAGAAGATATTTTAGAAAAAGAACTTTATGATGTAGTTGATGAACCACGTGATTTAGAAAATGTCCCAATTACATTATCACTTATAGAAGAACCTGTTTGTGGTATTGTAGGAGAAAATAGAAGCCAAGTAATTAACTTCTTAAAAGCTATGATGCTTCAAATGGCTAGTTTACATAGTTATGATGAAGTGAAATTTGTTATGGTATATAGCGAGAGAGAAGCTGCTGATATGGAATTTGCAAGATGGTTACCACATTGTTTTGATGATGAGAAACAAAATCGCTTTATAGCAGTAGAACAAAATGATTTAAAAAATATTTCTCGCTATATGGAAGAGCTTTTAGCTAAGAGAGAAGAAGCA